>JAYVEF010000165.1:0-3940 GCA_043748965.1 Burkholderiales bacterium | reverse complement strand
CTGTGATGGTTACGTCATCGCCGACGTCGATCCCAGCGCTGCAACCCATTCCGGTAGTACGCGCTGCAGTAGCCACCCCGACGGCCAGCGCTACGCAGCAGCCAGCGGC
The DNA here is from genome assembly GCA_043748965.1 of Burkholderiales bacterium. Classification (GTDB taxonomy): domain Bacteria; phylum Pseudomonadota; class Gammaproteobacteria; order Burkholderiales; family Burkholderiaceae_D; genus Actimicrobium. Next base: position 3,831 of record JAYVEF010000165.1, on the reverse strand, counting down.
AACTGCGGCTGCGGCTGCACCTGCGCGCGTTGCGCGCCCGCTCCGGCCACCCGCAGAACCCGGTGCGCTGCAGATTTTTTTCCGGCGTTGGGTGATCGGCGGTAACCCGCTGGTCAAGATCGGCGTCCTGATCCTGTTTCTAGGGCTGGCATTTTTACTGCGCTACGCCGCAGAACACGCCGTGCTGCCGGTCGAAGTGCGCTACGCTGCCGTGGCGGTGGCAGGTATTGCGTTACTGCTGTTCGGCTGGCGCTGGCGCCTCAAAAAAGACAACTACGGTTTGATTCTTCAGGGTTCGGGCATCGCCGTGTTGTACCTGACTACACTCGCCGCGATGCGGTTGCATCCACTGATCCCGCTTGAATTCGGCTTTGCGATTCTGTTCGCCGTGGCCGCTTTTGCGGCACTGCTGGCGGTGCTGCAGGATTCGCTGGCACTGGCGCTGGTCGCCAGTATCGGCGGCTTCGCTGCACCGATATTGTCTTCCAATGGGAGCGGCAACCACGTGGCGCTGTTCTCGTATCTGACCTTGCTGAATCTGGGAATCGTTGCGATCGCCTGGTTCAAGGCGTGGCGGCCATTGAATCTAGTCGGCTTCGGCTGCACCGTGATGTTATCCGGGGCGTGGGCAACAAAATATTATCAGCCGGCGCTGTTTGGCACCACCGAGCCGTTTCTGTTGCTGTTGTTCGGGCTGTATGTGCTGGTCACGTTTCTATTCGCTCGCCGCACGCTAGCCCAGGCGAACGGCGGCTTTTCCGATCAACTCGCGCAGATCGGTTACGTCGACGGCATGCTGGTGTTTGGTGTGCCTACTGCCACCTTCGCCATGCAACTGTTGCTGGCAAAGCCCTGGGAATATGGTGCCGCGTTCAGTGCTCTTGGCTACGGATTGTTTTATATCGCGCTGGCGTTTTTGCTGTTTCGTGGTGCCGCAGCGCGCTATCGACTGCTGAGTGAAACCATGGTTGCGCTCGGCGTGGTGTTCGGCAGTCTGGCGATTCCGCTCGGTCTGGACGCCCGTCTGACTTCGGCGGCGTGGGCCGTCGAAGCTGCCGGCGTATTCTGGATCGGGGTGCGTCAGGACCGCATGCATGCGCGCTGGTTTGCGCTGCTGCTGCTGATAGGGTCGGCCGGATATTTCGCACTCACACTACAGGTCGGCAATGCGTCGGTGGCCATCGACGGCGCACCGCTCGGAGCGGTGCTGATAGCGCTCGCCAGTACGCTGGTCACACGTCTGATGCGCGTCGCATCAAAGGTCTTGAGTCCGTTCGAGCGCAGCCTGCAGCCGTGGATTTTGGCGGGTGCCGCGGCCTTTGCGGGTTTATTGCCTTTCCTGTTGCTGTCATTTGGCTGGGCCAGTCCGGCACTTGCAATCGAAGGCAGTTTGTTGCTGTTGGTAGCGCAGCGTTTGAAAGCACGCGCATTGCTGTTTCAGTCCCTGAGTTATCAGGCGCTGGCCGGCGCTTTATTCGTTACTACCTTGCACTCGGGCGCAGCCGGGTCGGTGCTCGGCAATGGCTGGAGCGGTCTGATGGCGGCGGCGCTGATCGGTGGCAGCATGCTTGCCGGCGTTTGGGCGATGACGCGCCAGGGTGATGCCGGGACAGCTGGCGAGCGCCGTGTCAAGTTCACCCCGACGGCCAATATCGGCATGCTGGCTGGGCTGATGTTCTTCAATCTGGCGCCACTGTTCGTACTGCCGTGGCGGGTCGCGCTGCTGATCTGGCCGGTCACGGGATTGCTCACCCTGTGGTGGGCGGTACGGGCGCGCCATGTGCCGTCGCTGTTGTTCGGGCTGGGTTTGCAGGCAGTCGCCGGACTGGCCTTTTTTGGAACCACGTTTTTAATCGACAGTGGTGACCCGGCCCCGGCGCGTGCATTCGCGAACCTGAATTTTGTGGCACCGCTGCTGATTGCTCTCGCCGCATTTTTTTGCGCACGTTTGCTGCAGCGAGGCAGCGTCGTGCTCGCAGAGCGTTTGATGGGATGGATCGCACTGGTCTGGGCCGGCGGTTGGTGGGCGTTGGCATGGTGCTCTGAACTGGCGCGCGTGCTGGCACCGTTTCATCTGCCGCCGGTGTTGGCAGGTTTGGTAGTGACCTCGGTCGTGTTCGCTGTACTACTCGCCCGACGATGGCACTGGACCGAGCTCGGCCAGGCCACGTTGATCATGCTGCCGGCACTCACGCTGGTTACCGCATGGCAGTGGGCCGTGCCCGGCACGCAGCCATTTACCGGCTGGGGCATGCTGGTCTGGCCGATGGCGCTGCTGGCGCACTTCTGGTTGCTACGCCGACAGGCCGACTGGGTCGGGAACGGCCTGCTAGGCCTGGCGCACACGCTGGGTGCGTGGTTGTTCGTGACCGTGACAGCGCTTGAATTGCGCTGGCAGTTCAGCCTGCTCGGTGATCCGTATACTGCGTGGGCGTTGCTTGGATGGATGATCGCACCGGTGGCGTTTATCTGGACGGTGACGCGCTCTTCGGTGCAGCAACGCTGGCCGCTGCGGGATTTTTCAAATGCCTATCTACGCGACGCCTGCATGCCGATCCTGGCCTACCTGACCGGTTGGATCTGGGTCAGCAATGCCGTCAGCGATGGCAGTGCGGCACCGCTACCGTACCTGCCGTTGCTCAATCCGCTGGAACTGGCCCAATGCGCGGCGCTGCTGGGGATCGTCAGCTGGGTGTCGTTGCGTCGACTGGCGGGCTATGCCGCGAACGCCGTTGTCGGCGCGAGCGCTTTCGCGATGCTGACCGGGATGGTCGCGCGCAGCTGCCATCATTGGGGTCATGTGCCGTGGCAAATCGACGCGCTGCTGGCATCGAATCTGCTGCAGACTGCGCTCTCGATCACCTGGAGTGTGGTGGCGATCGGGCTGATGTTGATCGGCAACCGGCGCGCACAGCGCTGGATCTGGATTGTCGGCGCGTTGCTGATGACGGTGGTGGTCGCCAAGCTGTTTCTAGTGGAACTGGCTGCCACCGGTAGTCTGGCGCGTATCGTCTCGTTTATTGTGGTCGGAGTGCTATTGCTGGTGGTCGGTTACTTTGCGCCGCTGCCACCTAAACCAACCGCGAAACCTGTTCTGGAGGGTGCATGAAAAAAATATGGCTGATCGTCGGGGCGCTGCTGAGTGCCAGCGTACAGGCGCAAACTGCCATCACGCCAGATAGCTTTGCCTGGCACGCCAAAATCGATGCGCCGGGTACGGGACCTTTCTATCAGGCGCCCCTGCCGCTAGGCGTGTATACAGGCGTCAAGCGCGCCGATCTGGGCGATCTGCGGGTGTTCAACGCTGCCGGCGAAGTGGTGCCGCATGCGTGGTTGCAGGCCCGTCCGAGCACCGTGTCGGACAGGACAGAAAGCCCGCTGACGGTGTTCGTGTTGCGTGCTGCCGGCAACGCGCCGGGTGGCTGGTCGCTTGATGTCACGCGCAATCGCGACGGTACTCTGGTGGCAATGCGCCAGGCCGAGGCAGGTCCAGGCACGATGACAGCAGGTGCGCTGTTCGATATCAGCCAGTTACACCAGAATGCGCATGCGCTGAAATTAGCGTTGGCGCCGAACGCAGCGGCGTTTCAGCATTTTTCGCTGGACACCAGTGACGATCTGCAATCCTGGCGACCGCTTGCGGATGGGCAGATCGTACGACTCGAACGCGACGGTCAGCGCATTGAAAACAATCGGATCGAATGGGACGGCGAGGCCGGCAAATACTTGCGCGTGCTGTGGCGCGAGCCACAATCGGCCGCTGAAATCGTCAGCGCCGCGGTAAGCATTACCCATACCGCGACACGGTCGGCACCCATGCTATGGTCGGGC
>JAYVEF010000164.1:0-4025 GCA_043748965.1 Burkholderiales bacterium | reverse complement strand
CTGATTCGGTCGCGTACATGATGTACTTGCCGTTCGGCGAAAAGCTCGGTGATTCGTCCTTGGCCGTATCCGACAAACGGAGTTCCTGACCATTACTCAAATCCATTGCGTACAACTGAAAGCTGCCGTCGCGACGGGAGATAAACGCCAGCGTCTTGCCATCCGGAGAGACGCGCGGACTGATGTTGTAAGCACCCTTGAATGTCACCCGCTGGGCCTCTCCGCCGTTGATGCCCATCTTGTAAATTTGCGGTCCGCCGCTGCGATCACTGGTGAAATAAATACTTTGCCCGTCGGATGAAAAATGTGGCTCGGTGTCGATCCCGCTGGTGTTGGTCAGGCGGCGCAATCCCGTGCCATCCGCGTTCAGAATGTACGACTGGGTCAGCCCACCCCGCGATAGCGCGACTACCAGTCGGGTGCCGTCGGGTGACCACGACGGCGCCGAGTTGCTTCCTTTGTAATTCGCCAGTACGGTACGCTGACGCGTCACCAGATTTTGCACATATACCACTGGCTTTTTATTCTCGAACGAGACGTACGCGACGCGGGTACCATCGGGCGACCAGGCAGGTGAAATGATCGGTTCGTTCGAGCGCAAGGCGACGTTCGTGTCTTCGCCATCTGCGTCAGCGACTTCGAGTCGATACTCACGCCCGGCTTTGGTGACGTAGGCAATCCGGGTCGCAAACGCACCGCGGGTACCAGTTAATTTTTCATAGATGTCGTCCGCAATTTTATGCGCGGTGACGCGGGTACGGGCTTCCGGTGCTGCTAGTGACAGAGCCGATAATTGCGCGCCTTTCACCGTGTCGAGCAGCTTGTAACGTACATCGAAGCGACCGTCAGCCAGGCGCTGCACGCTGCCTACCACCAGCGCGTCGGCGCCGCGTGATTTCCAGTCGCCATAGTTGATCGACGAGGTCTCCGACAATACGGTGCCGGCATCAATCACCTTGAAGAAACCACTGCGCGCCAGATCGGCTTTGATGATGGCACTAACCTGCGCCGGCGCCAGCGATTCATCGGCGAATGCAGCCACCGCAACAGGAATCTGGTTGGCGCCGACACCGGCAATATCCACGCGCAGCTGGGCTTGCACAGCGGTGGCCGTGGCGAGTGCGAACAGGCCGATCGTGATCAGAAAATTTTTTTTCATGGCTACTCAGTCTTTCGGTGTGTGATGCACAATTATTTGCGATGGCACTGCGCCGGATTTGTCGGGCGGGAATGTTGATTTTTCAATTGCGCGCAATACTGCCTCGTCGAATCCTGGCACGCCAGACGATTTCTGTTTGCGTGGGTTTCCCTTGACTTCGCCGTCCGGCAGCAGGTCGACGACATATTCGACTGCCGGATTTCCGTCCAGCCCTTCTGGCACATTGAACACGGTATTCGAGCGGATGATGCTAGCGACTTTGCGCGCGTAACCACCGTCAGCTCGGCTACCCTGCGACTTAGGTGCATCACCGCTGCCACCGCTGCCGGTCAGGTTGCCTGTGATGCGGCGCATTTCGTCGGCATGAATTTTTTCGGCGTGCTTGTTGTCGGCTTCTTCCTGCTGGCGTCTTTTGAGCGCTTCGAGCTTTTTCAAGTCGGTTTTTTTCTGTGCCAGTTCCTCGTCGCGCCGTCTGTCTTGTTCTTTTTCGAGTCGCTCCCGATCCCGGCTGGCTTTTAGCGCGCGCTCCTTGTCGAGACGTTCTTGGTCGGCCTCTTTGCGTGCGATTTTCTGTTGCCTGTCTTCTTCTGCAGTCGCTTCGGCTACTTGTTTTTTAAGAAGGTCGATTTTGCGCTTTTTAATTTGTTCCAGCGCGATATCCGGTTTGTTGTCTGGTAAGACTTCGTTCTTCGGCTCCAATGTTGGCTTTACCGGCGCTGTGATGGCTGGTCTGGCAGTGGCAGGAGGATTGGGTTGCGGTTCTGGCGCGCGCGGGGCAGCTTCGCGTGTCTGCGGACTCCAGATTTCAGCTTCGACGCTCACCGGGGTTTCATTTTGCCAGCGCACACCGATCCATAGAAATCCCAGCAGGAGTACGTGCACCGCAGCCGCCAGCGCAATCGCACGTCCGCGACCAGGCTCTGTCGGAATCGAATAGGGTGCTGCCGCCTTCATCTGCATCTCAGGATCTGGTGGCCAGTCCGACCCGCGAGATACCCATTTTTTTGGCCTGTGAAATAATCTGGATCACGTCGTCGTAACGGCTTTCCTTGTCGCCCGAAATCATGACCGGCAAGTCGGGGCTGTTCTCATGCAAGGTACGCAATTTCTGTAGCAAATCAGCGCGATCCCGGGCGACTTCGGGTTTGCCTGCTCCGCCTTTGCGACCGTTGATGCCAATGGTGGCTGCAGCATCCGGACGCAGTGCGATCTGAATATACTCGGCGGGCGGCAGTGCCGACTTTTCTGCAGTCGGCAGATTGATTACTCCGGGGTTGGTCAACGGTGCTGCGACCATAAAAATCACCAGTAATACCAACATCACGTCGATGTACGGTACGACGTTAATGTCGGATTTAAATTTGCGGGTGCGATTGCCGCGCAGGGACGAGGCCATGATCAGTGCGCCTGCCGTTGCAAGATATTAGAAAATTCTTCGATGAAGGTTTCGAAGCGAATCGCCAAACGGTCGATATCGTGCGAAAAACGGTTGTAGGCCACGACCGCTGGGATCGCCGCAAACAAGCCGATCGCGGTGGCAATCAAAGCTTCAGCGATACCTGGTGCGACCGCCGAAAGCGTCGCCTGCTGAACGTTGGCCAGTCCGCGAAACGCATTCATGATGCCCCATACGGTCCCGAACAAACCAACGTAGGGTGAGACCGATCCGACCGAAGCTAAAAAAGACAAATGTGACTCTAGCGCGTCCATCTCGCGTTGGTAAGCGGCGCGCATCGCGCGGCGAGCACCGTCTACCAAAGGGCCGGCATCGCCTTGTACCCGGTGTGAAAGTGACGCTTTGGCTTTGTTGAATTCACCCATGCCACCAGCAAAAATACGCTCTAGCGCGCCGGTCGCGCCGCCGCTCCGGCGCCGATTGGAGGCTGCGTCCTGATACAACGTGTTCAAATCACCACCTGCCCAAAAAGTCCGCTCGAATTCTTCGGTCTGGCGTTGCGCTGCCGAAATCGCAAACATCTTGCGAAAGATATAGGTCCAGCTGAGCACGGAGACTCCCATCAGTAGCAGCAATACAAGTTGCACCAGAAGTGAGGCGTTGGTAATCAGGGAAAGAAATGAAAGATCTTGAGTGACGGTCATTGTTTTCTTGTTGGTTGCAACGTGAAATTACAAAATTGTCGTGGTAGCGATGACCAGCACTCATGAATAAAATTTCATCTGGCGCTGACATCGCGGCCGCCATTTCAGCGATCGCTAGTTCAAAAACGGTTTGATGCTGTCCAATACGGTTACCGGGATCGCCCCCGGCCGAAAATTCTTGCAGCTGACGCACCCAACTTTGATGCGACCATCGGCGAGCAATGTCGGGTTGCCAGCGGCGACGCGCCAAGCCTGTTGAAAAAATTGCACTGAGGCCCGACCCAACCTTTCGACCGTGACGGTTAATTTCAGTTCATCATCAAGTTTTGCCGGCGCATGATAGTCGAGCGCGGTACTTTTGACGACGAACATTACGCCGTCGCGCGTGGCAAGTGTGTGTTGCGCGACCCCTGCCTGACGCAACCATTCGGTGCGGGCTCGCTCAAAAAATTTGAGATAGTTCGCATAAAACACCACCCCGCCCGCATCCGTGTCTTCGTAATAAACCCGGATGGTCCAGCTGAACGGCAACGTTGTCGCAGCTGATTGGATCAGTGCGGTGGTCGGCATTGGCGCGTCGCTGGCGGCTTGGCGGGTCACACGTCGCGCTTGATCGTGAACGCCGAAAATCCCTGGCAGGTCGGCATCATCTCGATGTAATTAATGTTGACATGCGGTGGCAGCGTGGCGACCCAGTACGCGGTGTCGGCAATGTCGCCGGCGTTCAGCGGCACCGTGCCTTGATATACCTTTGCGGCCGCGGCGG
>JAYVEF010000163.1:0-4043 GCA_043748965.1 Burkholderiales bacterium | reverse complement strand
ACGTTTCAACGCCGAAAAAAGCTGTGCCGTGAACGGAAACGGTGTTCCATGAGCGTCCTGATAGCTGGCCAGTACACTGCGCGCCTGACGAAGCGCGTTAGTGCCGTCATTGCGATTGAGCTTGTCGGACTTGGTTAGAATACAGTGGATTGGCTTGCCCGTCGGTGCAAACCATTCGAGCATCTGAATATCCAAATCCGTAAACGGCCGACGTGAATCGATGATCAGCACAAGCGCGGCAAGCTGCTCGCGGCGCTGGACATAATCGCCAAGTAACGCCTGCCAGTGGAGCTTGGCCGATCCCGATACCTCGGCATAGCCGTAACCTGGCAAATCCACCAGCAGCGCGCGAATTTCCTCGACGCGGGTTTCATCCTTGCGATGCTGATTGATCTGCGCGCCGCCGATAGAAAAGTAATTGATGTGCTGGGTGCGCCCCGGCGTTTTGGAGGCGAACGCCAGCTTTTTTTGATTGCATAAAATGTTGATCGCGGTCGACTTGCCTGCGTTGGAGCGGCCGGCGAAGGCGATCTCGGGGATCTGCGTAGTGGGCAAATCACGCAGGTGGTTCACCGTAGTGAAAAAGCGGGCCTGCCAAAGTTGGGACATAAAGGGGCGCACGAGTGCGTAAACGGGCAACGAGAAAATGAGAAAGTAGGTCCGACAGGGGAAAACATGGACAAGCTATTGTACAATAAGAGGGTAAGTGGCTTGGAGACGATTCTCACGCAATCGCGACACCAAAGCGGCGCCAAGGCATGCCGCCGATATATCCGGCGGCGGTCAGCCGAAATCGCCATCAGGGCAGAATCCATTATCCAGTCTCAGGGTGTTTGAATGAATCGATTTTTTCAGCCAGTTTTGAAGTCGCTGTTGCTTTCCGCTGTTGCGGTGATCGCGTTGTCTTTGTCCACGTTGGGTCATGCCGATGAGAAGCCAGTGGTTACTAAGGCGGACCCGGCCAAAGGCGCCACGCTGTATGCGAATGGCGATCCGGCGCGTGGCCTGACGGCGTGTATCGCCTGCCACGGCGCTGCAGGTGCGTCGAACATCGCTCAGAACCCAAAATTGGCCGGCCAGCATGAGGCCTACGTCTACAAACAACTGAATAACTTCAAAGGTCCGGATCGTAACAACGCCATCATGACCACCATCGCCAAGTTACTAACCGACGACGAAATGAAGAATCTCGCGGCGTATGTCAGCGCGCAACCGGTCAGTCCAGGCGCTGCCAAAAACAAGGATACGGTCGAGTTTGGCAAAAAGATTTATCGCGGCGGTATTGCTGAAAAGAATGTGCCTGCCTGCGCATCGTGCCATGGCCCGAACGGCGCCGGCATCCCGGCACAATTTGCCCGTCTGGGTGGCCAGCATCAGGAATACACGCTGGCGCAGTTGACCGGTTTTCGCGCCGGTACACGTAAAAACAGCCTGCAGATGACGACCATTTCAAAGCGCCTGTCGGACGACGAAATGCAGGCGGTCGCCGATTACATTGCTGGCCTCAAATAGCGCCCGCGCGCCGCTGACGCGACGTCTTCGGGGGCGGCTCAGGCCGCCCTTTTTGTATTTGAAAAGATCATGACCACGAGCACGGCTGGACTGCAACTCAGGACCGAACGGCGTTGGTTGGCGACGCTGGTCGAGCTCGTCTCGTCGATGCGTTTTGCGATTAGCCTGCTAACGCTGCTGGCGATTGCTTCGGTCATCGGCACCATCATGAAGCAAAACGAGCCGTTGTCGAACTACGTTAACCAGTTCGGCCCGTTCTGGGTCGAGGTATTCGACAAGATCGGTTTGTACTCGGTGTATTCGCGCTGGTGGTTTTTGCTGATTGCAGCGTTTCTGGCGTTATCGACTTCGCTGTGCATCGCGCGCAATGCGCCGAAGATGATTAAGGACATGCGTAGCTGGCGCGAAAATGTGCGCGAGCAGTCGCTGCGTAATTTTCATCACAAGGCAGAATGGCAGGCTGTCGGCAGCCGTCGTGCACTGGCGCAGCAACTCGCAGAACGCATCGTCGCGCGCGGCTATCGCGTCAAGCTGATCGAAAAGGACCACGCCACGCTGCTAGCCGCCAAACAGGGCGCGGCCAACAAGTGGGGTTACATTTTTGCTCATAGCGCGATCTTGGTGATCTGTGTCGGCGCCGTGCTCGACTCGGATTTGCCATTGCGGCTGCAGGCCTGGATACAGGGCAAGACACCCTACGCCGGTGGCGGCCTGATTTCGCAGGTCCCGCTGCAACACCGGCTCGGTCTGGGTACCGCGACCTTTAGGGGCAACACACTGATTCCGGAGGGCGGTGAAAGCGACAGCGCCACGATTCAGGAAAAAGGTGGCGTCTATATTCAAGAACTGCCGATCACGATTCGGCTGAAGCGTTTCGTGATTGACTACTATTCGACCGGCATGCCAAAGCTGTTTGCCAGCGAAGTCGAGGTCACCGATCATGCCACCGGCAAAAAATTTCCCGCCACAATTCAAGTGAATCATCCTTTGTTGTACGACGGTCTGGCGGTATACCAATCGAGCTTTGAAGATGGTGGCAGCAAGCTGAAGCTGGCCGGATATCCGATGATCGGCAGTGGCAAGGCCCCGTTCGCAATGGCAGGCGAAGTCGGCAACGCGACCCCGCTACCCACCGCGGGCAGCAGCGAGACCACGGTCGAGTGGTCGGGTTTCAGACCCTTCAATGTCGAGAATATGGCGCAGAACGGCCAGGATCTGCGCGCCGTAAAGTCTGGCCAGAGTTTTGCAGAAGGTTTGAGCAAACATCTTGGCTCGGGTGCAAAAAGCGCGATCGGCAAAGACCTGAAAAATGTTGGTCCGAGCGTGCAATATAAATTGCGCGACAAGACTGGCCAGGCGCGTGAATATCTGAACTATATGCAGCCGGTCAAGTCGGATGGTGGCTATGTATTCTTTGCCGGGATGCGCGAATCGCCGGCCGACCCGTTTCGTTTCCTGCGCATTCCTGCAGACGACAACGACAGCGTCGACGAATGGATGCGGCTGCGCGCAGCCATTTCCAATCCGGCGCTACGAGAGCGCGCCGCACACCAGTATGCCCAGCGGGCGCTCAGCAGCACGCGCGACGGCATCGAACCATTGCGTGAACAACTAGCCCAATCGGCCAGTCGCGGTTTGCTGGTGTTTGCAGGTGACGCGCACCAGTCGGGGTATGTCGCGGTGTCGAAATTTCTGGAAAGAGTGCCAGCCGCCGAACAGGAAAAAGCCGCCGACATCTTCATGAAGATTCTTAACGGTAGCTTATGGGAACTCTGGCAGATCGCCCGCGCCGAAGACCATCTATCGGCGGTGGCACCCGATGAAAGGCACGCACGGTTTCTGCAGTTGGCTACTAATGCTTATGCCGACATGTTTTTTTATGGCGCGCCGGTGTATCTGCGATTGACGGGCTTTGACGAGGTCAAGGCCTCGGTGCTGCAAGTGTCGCGCGCTCCCGGCAAGAAAGTAGTGTACTTGGGCTGCATGTTGTTGGTATTGGGTGTATTTTCGATGTTGTACATCCGCGAGCGGCGCGTGTGGGTCTGGATCACCGGCACCGATGCGACCGCGCCAGAGCCGCACGCGCGCGCCTTGATGGCGATGAGTTCGCAACGTATTACGCTCGATTTTGAAAAAGAATTTGCCTTGATGGCGCAACAATTACAGCAACGTTAAAGCGGTTTGGCCGCGCTCGACGCAGTACCATGTAACGCAACCGCGCTAGCGTTTCGCCACCAATACGGCGACACCGGAGAATAGAATGGAACTAACACAGAACCAACCCTATGCGGCACCCACCGGCTTCTTCAGGCGCCTGGGTCCGCTCGACTGGCTGTACGCCGCGGCGCTAATGGCGGGTGCTTTCTATGCGCTGAACCGGTTCGGCACCTTTATGGATTACTACGAAAAGCTGATTCTGCTGCTCGCGGTGCCGACCTTTGCCTGGCTCGGCTGGAAATGGAAATCCGTGCGACCGTTGATGCTGGGTCTGGCGTTACTGTCGCTCCTGGCCATCGCACTGTACGGGGGCG
>JAYVEF010000162.1:0-4051 GCA_043748965.1 Burkholderiales bacterium | reverse complement strand
AACTCAGGCCCGTACTGTCGACGACCATCGTCACATTTTCGCCATTGGCTAATTGCCTGGCCAACCGATCGCAACACTGTTTGACCGTGATGTCCAGGTTCGAAAACCGATCTCTCAAATGACCGAAGCTCGGCACCCGGATGTCCAGGCCAACTTTCTTCCAGTAGTCCTCCATGTAGCCGCTGATTTGCCGCATGCCCCAGCCGAGCACCCGATAGAACGTGTAAATCAGTTCAATGTAGGCGGTGTAATATTCCGGCGCGCGACCGGAAATGCCGGTTGTCCAAGGGGGACGGATTGATGAACTGACTCTTCAGCTCGCCAGCGGGGAAATACAGACTGATTTACCCGCGCTTTTTCAAACTCAGGTTATACCCGGACCAGTTCGTCACGCGGTAGCTGGATTTCTTGCGCCTGCGCTCCGTTCCTTCCTTCAGCCTGGCCTTGTACGGCATGGCAACCATCCATTTGTTTCCTGGGATTGCATTTATACAACAGTCAGGCGGCTACCCGCAAGACCCCTTCCGAACAAAGCTCGTGTAGTGTACGTCTGTGCGAAATACAAGTTCTTCTGATCGTCGAAAAATGCTCTAAATCGATCACGGCAGTTCAACGGATGCCTTGATCGCCGGGCAGCAGGCAATAAAAAACGCCAGTGGCGATGCCGCACCCATGGTCGTTCGCGACGGTACAGTAGCGTCCCTTATGAACAACGTTTGCGCCTATCCGCGCGCGTGCACTTCCACCGTGATGTGCGACAAGCCCTGAATGCGCCGCAGCGTCGTATGGTAAAAACCAGCGCCGTGCGCCGCGTTCGCCGTAACAACCGATAGCACGGCGCCGAAGTGGCCTGGACCGAGGCGCCAGACGTGCAGGTCCGCCAGTTGATCGCCGGCGTTCGTGACGACTGTCCGCACCCGATTTCCAAGCGCATCACCTGGACTCATGTCGGTCAGGATGGCGCCGGTATCGCGGATCAGTCCGTATGACCAGTTGGCGATCACTAGAGCGCCGACAATGCCGGCGACTGGATCCATCCAGAGCCAGCCAAAGGCTCTTGCCATCAGCAAGCCGATAATCGCCAGCACCGATACCGCGGCGTCGGCGATGATGTGCACGTAAGCCGCACGCATGTTGTTGTCGCGCCGGTCGATACTGTCGTGGGCGACGTGATCATGTTCTGTAAAATTCAGTGCATGCCGGCACTCGCCCAGTTGCAGCGTGGCATGAAAGGCGTGCGGCTCGGGGATCATGCTGGTGGATTCCAGATAGCCGTCGCTAAGGGCAAAGCTGAATGTCTGACTGGTACCGTCAAGGCGACTTGTCGTCACAGTCACCGCCTCTGTTGGCAGTGCTGCGCCGTCTTCGGCATGCAGCCGAAATACGGGCGGAACGCCGCTTTCGAAAATCGATAAAGCTACTCGTCCATCGCTGACATTGACGTACTGAATTTCGTCTGCGTGATCGTCAGGGGCAGCGTCGTGCCCATGGCTTTCTGAATGACCATGATCGTGATCGTGGCTATGTCCGTGATCGTGTCCGTGACTGTGCCCATGATCGCCGCCGCTGAGCAACCACGCGCTGACGATATTTACCATCAGGCCCACGACTGCGATCGGAATCGCTTCGGCGAAACGAATCGGCACCGGCGCCAGCAAGCGTACGACCGCCTCGTAACCGATCAGCAACGCGATCATCGCAAGAATAATGGCACTGGTGAAACCGGCCAAATCACCAAGCTTGCCGGTACCGAACACGAAGCGTGGGTCACGTGCGTGCTTGCGCGCATAGGTATACGCAAGCGCGGCGATCAACATCGCGCCAGCGTGGGTCGACATGTGCAAACCGTCAGCCACCAGTGCCAGCGAGCCGAACAGCTGACCGCCGATAATCTCGGCCAGCATCATGACGGTGCACAGTACGATCACGCCCCAGGTTTTTCGCTCGTTTTGCTGGTGGCCTTCGCCCAAAAACATATGGTCATGGCCCACCTCGAACGGCGCATCATAAAAGTCATTCATGGAAAACTCACTTGAAATAGCTGTGGACGACCGAAATCAGTTGTTCGCGGCCATCGTTGCCCAGGACACCGACAACTGCGGCGGGATCCACCAGATGGGCGCGGATATGCTCTTCCAGTACCGCCACCAGCAGCCCGTTCATCGCGCCGCGACAACTGGTGATCTGCTGCAATATATCGATGCAGGCGCACTCTTCCAGCAAGGACCGCTCGACCGCTTCGATCTGGCCTTTGATCCGGCGAGCTCGATTGAGCAGTTTTTGTTTGTCGCGCAAAGTATGGGCCATCGTTGTTCTTGCCGAATATAGGGAAGGGTACTATACCATAATGACTGAGTCCATCGCATTCAGAGAACAACTGCATATCCCTCCGCAATACAAAATTTCAGCGCTGAATCAGCAGCATTTACAGCGATGTGAAGCTTGCTTTACATCGCTGCGCAGAGACAATCGGGTCATCGCACTGTCATATTTACACGTTACGCTTCGCCAGCCGTTAAAGTTTGGACGCGCATTCCTGCTGCCAGGGAGTGCGCTGCAGCCAGTGCAATACCGATCTTTTATCAACCGAACCGAAGAGACCCCAAATGCGTTATCCCCTGCTAGCTCTTGGTGCCGCGGTGATTGCTGCAATCCTGAGCGGATGTGGCGGCACCAGTGCCGTCGTGCCACCGGTGGCGACCGTCAGCGCGCCGCAACGTACCGTGATCATGGTGTGGGACGGACTACGTCCCGACGCAGTCAACGCCACTGATACGCCGAACCTGTTCGCGCTGCGTCAGACGGGTGTTCAATTTGCCGACAACCATTCAACTTACCCGACCTTCACCATGATGAATGGTTCTTCGTTCGCGACCGGATCGTTTCCGAAAACCAGCGGCTTTTATGGCAATACCTTCTGGACGCCGCCGCAAGCCGGTGCGGCACAGCCAATTCCGGTTGGCATGGCTGCCAACGGCGGCCCGCAAAATTATGTCTCACCGATATTTACCGAAGACTATGCGGTGCTGACGACCCTGAACGACTACTATGGTGGTCAATTACTTCTGGTTAAAAGTTTATTCAAGACCGCTCAGGATGCCGGGCTAAAAACCGCTGCGATCGGCAAATCCGGCGCGGCGTTCATCCAGGATCTGGGCCGAGGCGGCTATTTTGTCGATGAAAACGTGGTGCTGCCGCAGTCGCTTGCGACCGACCTGCAAGCTGCCAGTTTTGCGTTACCCCTCAACACCACGTATGGCTATCCGGCCGGCACGGTCACGCTGGCCGCCACCAACGGCAACCCGACCATACGCGCAGGTGCCCTCAGCTTTGCGCTGCCGAACGGCCTGCAGGCGCGCGACGCCACTGATACCACGCAGGGCAATCCCGAGGACGCCGCCAACAAATACATGATGAAGCTCTACACGGACTTCATCCTGCCGAAAAAGCTGCCCGATCTGTCGCTGATCTGGTTTCGCACGCCGGACAATACCGAGCACGCGTATGGCCCCGGTACTACCAACTACCGCAAAGCGCTGGCGTCACAGGATGCACGTCTGGGTGAATTGCAGGCAGGTCTGATAGCTGCCGGGCTCGATACCTCCACCAACATCATCGTGGTGTCCGATCATGCACACAGTAACGTCTCTGGCCCGACGGCGCTGTATCCGCTGCGCGCCATTACACCAAGCACCACAGTCACTGCCGGAGTTACCAATGCGGCGCTTGGCGCTGTTGATCCGGTCAATGGATTTTCGGTGTCGGGTGACGTACGCACTGCCGATCTGTTGAACTACGCCGGGTTCAAGGCGTTCGACGGCAACGGCTGCACGACCTCGCCAATGGCCGGTATCAAGGCGGACGGTAGCAATGTGCAACCAGTTGGTATCGACGATGCGAACGGCACTTTGTGCAACAAGGCAGGTGCCAAATATCAGGCGATCAGCGCAACGCTGGCGACGCCAATGGCTAGTTTTAAACTGCCACCCACGCTGCCGGCCGCTGCAATCGTCGTGGCTGCCAACGGTGGCTCGGATTATTTCTATGTGCC
>JAYVEF010000161.1:0-4053 GCA_043748965.1 Burkholderiales bacterium | reverse complement strand
GCTGCCGAACTTGGCACCAGCCAGAAAAACGTGATCTACACGTGTCCGATGCATCCGGAAGTGCGCCAGATCGGCCCTGGCCCCTGCCCCAAATGTGGCATGGCGCTAGAACCGGCGGAGGCAGGTGCCGCCGAGGACACCACCGAACTCGACGACATGACCCGGCGCTTCTGGGTCTGCCTTGCGCTGAGCGTGCCACTGCTCGCCGTGACGATGAGCGAGCTGATCCCCGGCGTCAATCTGCAACGCTGGATCGGTGTGACGACATTCGGCTGGCTGCAGGCGACGCTCGGCACCCCGGTCGTGTTGTGGGGTGGCTGGCCGTTCTTCGTGCGCGCCTGGGACTCGTTCCGAAGCTGGAACCTGAACATGTTCAGTCTGATCGGACTGGGTACCGCGGCGGCATTCCTGTTCAGCGCGTTCGGCCTGCTGTTTCCTGATGTGCTGCCGGCAGCGTTCAAGATGAACGGCATGACCCCGCTGTATTTCGAAGCTGCCGCCGTGATCATCACGCTCGTGCTGATGGGGCAGGTACTCGAATTGCGCGCTCGCTCCAGGACCAACACTGCGATCAGATCGCTACTGGAACTTGCACCCGCTACCGCGCTGCGCATCGGCGCCGATGGCGCCGAGAACGAAATCGCCCTCGAGGCAGTGCAGACCGGCGACCGCCTGCGCGTCAAGCCGGGCGGCAAGGTGCCGGTCGATGGCGAAGTCACCGAAGGCCATTCCAACATCGATGAATCGATGATTACCGGCGAGCCGCTGCCGGTTGAAAAATCCATCGGCAGCAAGGTCACGGCGGGCACGGTCAATCAGACCGGCTCGTTCGTCCTGCGGGCCGACAAGGTCGGTGCCGATACGCTACTGGCGCGTATTGTCCAGATGGTCAACGAGGCGGGACGGTCGCGCGCGCCGATCCAGAAGCTGGCCGACAAGGTCTCGGGCTGGTTCGTGCCCGGCGTGATCGCTATCGCTGTGCTGGCCTTCGTTGTCTGGGCGCTGGTTGGCCCGGCCCCGACGCTTGCCAACGCGCTGGTGGCAGCTGTGTCGGTGCTGATCATTGCCTGCCCGTGCGCTTTAGGGCTGGCCACACCGATCTCGATCATGGTCGGAGTTGGTCGGGGTGCGCAGGAGGGCGTTCTGATCAAGGACGCCGAAGCATTGGAACTGATGGAAAAGGTCGACACGCTGGTCATCGACAAAACCGGTACGCTGACCGAAGGCAAGCCTGCGGTCCAGCAAGTGGTCGCTGCAAATAATTTTAGCGAGGACGACGTGCTGCGATGGGCGGCGAGTCTGGACGCGCTCAGTGAACATCCGCTAGCCGTTGCCATCGTCGCACATGCCAAACAAAAGAATCTGTCCTTGCAATCAGTAACCGACTTCCAATCGGTCACCGGCCAAGGCGTGCGCGGCCAGCTCGACGGCAAGCGCGCGCTTCTGGGCAACGTACGTTTGATGCAGACCCAGAATATCGACGTCGCCGCCGTCGACGCCCAAGTGCTCTCGCTGCGCGAGCAAGGCCAGACCGTGATGTTTCTTGCCATCGATGGCACGCTTGGCGGCATCGTCAGCGTTGCCGATCCGATCAAAGCGACGACACGCGAAGCGATCGAGCAATTGCATGCCGAGGGCCTGAAAATCATCGTGCTGACCGGCGACAATGCGATCACTGCCGCGGCAGTGGCGAAGCAATTGGGACTCGACGACTTCAAGGCTGATGTCATGCCCGAAGATAAATTGAACTATCTGAAGACGCTCCAGCAGCAAGGGCGCATCGTTGCCATGGCCGGCGATGGCGTCAATGATGCACCGGCGTTGGCGCAGGCCAATGTCGGCATTGCGATGGGAACCGGTACCGACGTGGCGATGAACAGTGCGCGTATCGTATTGGTCAAGGGCGATCTGCGCGGCATTGCCAAGGCGCGGCTCTTGAGCCAGTTGACCATGAAAAATATTCGCCAAAATCTGTTTTTCGCCTTCGTCTACAATTTTGTCGGTGTGTCGATTGCGGCGGGTATCCTGTATCCGTGGTTCGGCATTTTGCTGAGTCCGATGATCGCTAGTGCAGCAATGAGTTTTAGTTCGGTCTCGGTGATCGGCAACGCATTGCGATTGAAAAACAAGTCGCTTTGACCGGTGGCTTTATCGCTGTCGGCTTCGCGCCAGCAGCTTCGTTGCAGCACAATTTTTTACAGGATTTTTATGCAAACCACGACTTTCAAAATAACTGGAATGACTTGCGGCGGTTGCGTCAGCGCTGTAACCAAGGTGTTGAGTGCGGTCGA
This sequence comes from Burkholderiales bacterium, assembly GCA_043748965.1. Classification (GTDB taxonomy): domain Bacteria; phylum Pseudomonadota; class Gammaproteobacteria; order Burkholderiales; family Burkholderiaceae_D; genus Actimicrobium. The sequence continues at coordinate 1,762 of JAYVEF010000161.1, read as the reverse complement.
TGGTGTCGAAACCGCTAACGTTTCCCTTGCTTCGAATGCAGCGACGATCGAGTTCGACGAGCGAAAAACGGATTTGTTCCGACTGAAATCGGCCGTCGCTGAAAGCGGTTACGGCACGGATGACGTAGCTGCCGAGAAGAGCCGTTGCTGCGGATAGAAGTCAACGGCGCGTACTTTGTCCAACCACATCATTTCTGTGACTGATACGACGCAGCGTACCTATTGGGTCGGCTTTTGATCCGTCATAGAGCACGCCGCGATGATCTATTTTTGACGTCCGATCCAAAGCAATCTTAAGGTGACGTGCATGCGAAAAATCCTGGCTCTGGTGTTGGCTCTCCTGTCCTTGTCGCTCGGTGGTTGCGGTTACAACGCGATGCAGTCCAACGACGAACAGGTCAAGGCCAGCTGGGCGGAGGTGGTCAACCAATACCAGCGGCGTGTGGATCTGGTTCCCAATCTGGTCAACACCGTCAAGGGCTATGCCGCGCATGAAAACGCCGTGTTGGTCGGTGTTACGCAGGCACGCGCGCAAGCATCATCACTACAGATTACGCCCGGCGTTTTAGACGACCCAGCGGCCCTTGCAAAATTTCAGGCGATTCAGGGGCAGTTGTCGAGTGCCTTGTCGCGGCTGTTGGCAGTCACCGAAAATTATCCTCAGCTCAAGGCAGACGTCGGATTTCGAGATCTGCAGGCACAGCTCGAAGGCACCGAAAATCGTATAGCCGTCGCGCGCAATCGCTATATTCAGTCAGTAGCAACCTATAACGTCGTGGTGCGTTCGTTTCCAACCAATCTGACGGCAAAGCTGTTCGGCTATGTACCGAAGCCGAGCTTCACGGTCGACAATGAAAAGGCGATTGCAACGTCACCGCCGGTCCGCTTCGATGCCACCCCTGACCGTGCGAAATGAGCATCCGATGAAGTGTCTCCGATGGATTTTTCTGATACTTGCTTTTACCGGGGCCGGTTGGAACCATGCCGCCGGCACGCTGGTTGCCATCCCGGCACTCACCGGCCGCATCGTTGATCTGACGTCGACATTGAGCAGCGACCAGTTGGCGCAACTTGACACAAGACTGCGAACGTTCGAACAGCGAAAGGGCAGTCAGATTGCTGTTCTGGTGATCCCGACAACGCTACCCGAACCCATCGATGCGTATTCGATTCGGGTTGCCGAAGCCTGGAAACTCGGTAGAAAGAAGATCGATGACGGTGCAATTCTGGTGATTGCAAAAGACGATCGCGCAGTCCGTCTTGAAGTCGGCTATGGCCTCGAAGGGGTTCTTAACGATGCCACCAGCAAGCGCATCATTGAAGAGATTATTCTGCCGCACTTCAAGTCCAATGATTATTTTGCAGGAATCGATGCAGGTCTTGGCGCCATTGAAAAAACGATCAATCTCGAAGCGTTGCCCGCCGCCGGTCCAGCGCGGTCGGAATCCCCGCCGATGGCACTGCGCCAATTGTTGCCGGTCGCGTTGGTGATTGCGGTGGTCCTCGGCACTCTTTTGCGCAGTGTGATCGGGCGGGTGCCGGGGGCGGCCATAACGGGCGTCGTGATCGGTGTCGCCGCGTGGTTCTTTGGCGGGGTCATAGTCGGAGCGCTGATCGCGGGAATGATCGGATTTTTCTTTACACTTGCCGGCAGCAGCGGTATGGCGATGGTTGGAATGGCACTTGGTGGCGGCGCTAGAGGTGGTGGTGGCGGCTTCGGTGGTGGCGGTGGCGGCTTCGGTGGTGGCGGTGCGTCGGGGAG
>JAYVEF010000160.1:0-4055 GCA_043748965.1 Burkholderiales bacterium | reverse complement strand
GCCAACGCCGTGCCTTTCAACGCCGGCAACACCCTGGTCATCGCCGGATCGGTGTCCAACGGCGGCGCGGCCGTATTGCGCGCGGCCGCCGATTCCGGTAGGCGCCTGCGCCAGCAGACAGCGGCCGGCGGTAGCAGTCTGGTACACCGACTGTGCCAGCTCGCGCTGCCCGCGCCGAAACGACGGGTGCGGAAAAACCAGCGTGCTACAGCTACGATCGCGCGCCGCGCGGTGCGCCAGTTCCTGCTCAGCCCAGGCCAGAAACCGGCCGCACTGATCGGTGAAAAAAGCGTGCAGTGCTGCTGCCGTCACGGTTTCAGTGAGTACAGTTTCCTGCTGGCTACCGATCTCGAAGTACACCAGTGCCAAAGTCAGTTCCGACCAGCCGCGTTGCTGGCACAATAGCGAACCATAGATGCGCAGTTGCGCCCAGTGTAGCTGCCGATGGTTTTCCGGCATCTGCGCCAGTTCGCCTCGAAAAGTCTTGATTTCTTCGAGTTGATGCAGGTCCGGGTCATAGCCATCGGCGCGACCGCGTACCAGCAGGTGCCGCCAAGTACCCGCTACGGTGATTTCACGCTCGTAGGTCGAGCCACGTCTCGCTGTGACTGCGGTGTGGCCGGCGACGCCTTCCTGCGCGGTTGGCGAGGGTGTAAATCGCAAGTCGAGATCGCCGACCTTGGCAGTGAACTCGCAAAGTGCTCGCACCGCCACAACATACTGGGCAGGGGAGTGCACGTCTGGCACGGCGAGGGCTGGCTTCAAGCGTGCTGACAGTCGATAGCCGCGAGCAGCGCCACTACATCGCCCGGTTTTATAAAATAATGATCGAAGCCCGCGGTCAGACCATCGCTGACCGCACTGGCATTGCCATAGCCCGATACTGCAATCATCAGCGGCATACCGCCGCGGCAGGCTGTGCGCATGCGCTTGATTAATTGAAGGCCATCGATATCCGGCAAGCCGATATCCGATATCACCACGTCGAATCTGCCGTTGCCGAAGGCCGCGAGCGCGCTGATGCCATCCAGCGCGGCCGTAACCTGGTGGCCTTCGAGTTCAAGCAGCATTGCCAGGCTGTCGTTGGTGTCGGCGCTGTCTTCGATCAGCAAAATTCGCCGTGGTGTTGCGCTGGCAGCTGCGCCACCCGGCGCTGCCAGAGCCGGGCTGACGGGTGGGTAAAGCGGCAGCATCACTGTAAAAATACTGCCACATTGCGCGCCGTCACTGGTGGCAGTGACCCGCCCGCCATGCAGTTCGACCAAATCGTGTACCACCGTCAATCCGATCCCGAGCCCCCCTTCGCTGCGGGCCAGGGAGCGTGGTCCCTGCGTGAACATGTCGAAAATAATCGGCAGCATTTCAGGCGTAATGCCTTCGCCGTTGTCTTCGATATCCACGCGCACATAGACGTCATCCTGCTTGACGCTAATGGTGATCGTACCGTGCTCGGCGGTGAATTTGGCAGCGTTGATCAACAGGTTCGAAAACGCCTGCACCAACCGCGCCGGATCGGCAAATATCGTAATCGTTGCAGGTGGCATCTGGAGATTCAGAACATGGTGCCGCATATCGAGCTGCGGCTGGGTTGCCTCGATCGCGTTGAGTAAAATGGTCTGCAACAACACCGACTGTTTTTGCATCACGATTTTTCCGGTACGCACTCGTGAGGCGTCCAGCAGATCGTTCAGAAGCCGCGTCATTTGTTCAACCTGACGTTTGATAATCCCGTGTATTTTGGGCAGCAGCGGGTGGCTGTCGGCAATTCGCTCCAGCAAACCGCCAGCCATGCTGATCGGCGCCAGTGGATTACGCAGTTCATGCGCCAGCATTGCCAGGAATGCTTCCTGACTGCGATTTACCGCCTCGGCGGTTTCACGCATTTGCTGCGCTTCGGCAGTGGCGCGCAGCAAATTCTGGTTTGATGCACGCAACTGGGCCACCACCGATTCAAGCGCGTCGCGCGCGTTTTCGACATCGCGTAGCGCTGCGACGTCGATCAGCAGTTCATTGATTTCCTGCGGTAATTCGGTCGGATCGAAACGTCCCAGCGACGGCGCTGCATAGACATTTCGCAGCGCCGCTTCGCTGGCGGCCTGTTCGGTATCGGCCGTTACGGCGTGGGCGCAGTCCAGATCGCTCGGCATCGGGGTCGCTCCAATAAAAAACAGGGCCATGCAAATAAATAGTTGCCGATCGCGGCATGCTACCAGTGCCAGATGAAGCGTATCCAAAAGTTACTTTACCAAAATTGCTCACCTTACAATCACAATATTTTAGTACTTATGTCAGTTCGCGGTGTGCAAGCGCCTGTAAATATTGCTGAAAACAATTGTTATTTGTTTTAAATCAAGAAGGTTTACGAAAATCGTTCTCGATCCATCCCGCCGCACTGGAGCGGGTTAGCTTGAACGAGGGGTTGACACGGACCTGTGCCAATTGCTCGCCGGTCGCATCGCGCGCGGTCAGAAGCGCGTAAGGATCGTCGTCGTCGGGCACTATATCGAGCGTAATCGCAAAATCGCCTGTATCCATGCTGACCATCACACTACGGTGCAATTGTGCATGCAGCTGTTGCTCGTGACGGCGCAGGACCTCTGCCGCGGTCTTGACCAACGTATTGAAGGCTGCCGTATCAAGTGGCTTGGGATTTTTTTTATCGCGCCCCATGGTCCAGGGTCCTACCAATGCCGGCTCGATTTCACCCGCTTTGGTCATCGCCACGGCCCACCCTTCATCATCGTTGTTCTTCATCACCTGGGCGGTCCACTCGCCGCCGCGCCACAGACGCGGTTCCTGAATCTCAGCTGATGGATCCGGCTCGGGCGGGTCCTGCGGTGGTGCAAAGTCGGACATGGTGCGAATCGATCCTGGTTAAAATAAAGCAACAGAAACTGCTGGGATAGCAGTCAGATTTTTAATGATGTTGGATTTTACCGCTGCACGAGCAGACAGACTGCCGCTTCGCAGTTTAAATTTATTGCGATCCGTACTGCGTTGGCAGGTCGTTGTTCACCACCTTTTGCAGCCCGTAAAAAAACCCGGCAGGACCGGGTCGTGAACTCGCGCAGAGCTCGCCGCGCCAAGCGGCATCAGGTTTCGAGCGTTGCTTCCATGGTGATCGTCGTATTGAGCAGTTTGGACACGGGGCAACCGCTCTTGGCTTGGTTGGCGATTTCGGCAAATTTGCTTTGGTCAGCACCTGGAATTCGTGCCAGCACTGTCAGATGGCTGGCAGTGATCTCATAACCCTCGCCGACTTTGTCAAGTGTGATCGCCGCCTTGGTTTCGATGCGCTCGGCAGTCAAACCCTGCTGCCCCAGCAACATCGACAAAGCCATCGAAAAACAACCAGCGTGTGCTGCGCCGATCAGTTCTTCCGGATTGGTCCCCTTGCCGCCGTCGAAGCGTGAATTGAACCCATAGGGTGCCGCGTGCAGTACGCCCGTTTCGGTTGAAATCGTGCCGCCACCGTCTTTGATGCCGCCTTGCCAGATTGCCGATGCGTGTTTGATCATGATGTGTCAGCCTTGAAGTTAAAAAATCAGCGTAGCCGCTGCCAACACATTATTCTGTGCGATGGCTCACAAACCGGCGTGGTTGGGTCGTGCGATTCTTGTGGGAGCGCAGGCTTGCACTGCGGTATCCTTCGGCACGCAGGTCCCCGGCTGTGTTGCAACGCTATTTCTCCGGCCAATGTGCCAAGATTTTCATGCTCATCATCACACTCAAACAAGGCAAGGAAAAACTTCTGCTGGCGGGTCAGCTGTGGATATATGCCTCTGCAGTAGAACGCGTGGACGGTCGTGCGCATGAAAAAATGACATCCGGAATAACCGTGCTGGTGCAGTCGTCATCGGCACGGTTTTTAGCGCGTGCAGCCTACAATTCGCGTTCCCAGATTCGGGCCCGGGTCTGGAGTACTGATCCCGCCGAAGCGATCGACCATGCACTGATCAAGCGTCGCGTCAGCGCCGCCACCGCCAAGCGGGCCGCCAAAGCAGCCGCCTTGATCGCGCTGGTGGTCGCCGAAGAAGACGGTTTGTCCGGGCTCA
>JAYVEF010000159.1:0-12823 GCA_043748965.1 Burkholderiales bacterium | reverse complement strand
ATAGGCCTAGCGATGTCGAGCCACCTCCCCGACCACCTGGATATCCACTTGATCCGGATTCTTTACATGCTGCTATCCGAAAAAAATGTTTCGCGGGTGGCTCTCAAACTGCACCAGCCGCAACCCTCGATTTCAGCTTCGTTGCGCAAGTTGCGCGAGCTGACCGGGGACCCGCTGCTGGTGCGCGGCGCGCGCGGCATGGTGCCCACACAGCATGGCGAAAGCTTGCTGAAGCCGGCCAAGCGAATTCTCGATGAAACAGAGCGATTGTTCGTCCATAAAATCCCTTTCGTGGCACAGCAGGAGGCGCGGACATTTCACGTCGCCGCACCGGATTATCTCGATAGCCAGTTCTTGCCCAACGTAGTGGCGGGCTTACGCCGCGAATCGCCCAAGAGTCGCATCGTGATCCACGGCCTCGGTCCGGACATCGACTACATCCGATTGCTATCCGACGGCGACCTCGATCTGGTCATCGCCAACTGGGAGGAACCACCCGCCCACCTGCACCTCTCCAAATTATTCGAAGACACCATCGCCTGCTTCATGCGCCGCGACTGCGCGTATGCCAAACGCACCGATCCCGACGCCATGACAATCGAAGACTATCTGACCTTGCCGCATGTCGCACCGGCGCAAACGCTGGCCGGCTACCATGGCGTCATCGAAGGCTTCCTCGCCAAGCAGCATATGCAGCGCAACGTCGTCGTGCAGTCGGCTTTCTTCGGGCTAATTCCCTATATGCTGACCCAAACCGATCTTGTGCTGACCACGGGTCAGCAGTTTTTGCGCTTCTATGAAAAGTCATTACCTCTTAAAAAATTTACGATTCCCGTAAAATTTCCAAAGATGCGCTTCTATCAGTTGTGGCATGAGCGCGTACACCATTCGTCGGAACACAAATGGCTGCGTGATCTGATCGGTACGACAGCAAAGGCGTTGACGCGGGACTAAAGCGCCCGGTCGTCGCGTCAGCTGCCGCGATAGGTCGAGTAAGACCACGGCGATACCACCAGCGGCACGTGATAATTGGCGCTCGCGTCGGCAACACCGAATGCCAGCGTGACGCGATCAATGAAGCGCGGTGACGGCAGCGGCGTGCCCAGGACTGCAAAATAGTCGCCTGCGTCAAACACCAGTTCGTACTGCCCGACCTGCAGTGCGTCGCCTTGCAGCAGTGGCGCATCGCATCGTCCATCCTGATTGGTGACGACGCTTTTCAGCAAGATGCGCTGTTCGCGATCGATCCTATACAAGGCGATGGCTACGCCCGCGCCGGGCCTGCCGGTGCAGATGTCCAACACGTGCGTACTCAGTTTTCCCATGGTGTTCTCCATATCGACAGGGTGACGTCATTTATCACTCAAATCATATACCGCAAAGAACCTGGCCCTATATGATCGGGCATATACAAGGCATGACCCGGCGCCCACCCGAACGAATCCGACGGGTGGGCAATGCTGCTTGCAATTTCCGATTGATCTGTTTGCCAAGGAATGAGCCGCCATGACAGAAACGTATTCGACCTACCCGCGCGACCTGATCGGTTATGGCGCCTCGCCGCCCCATGCACAGTGGCCCGAAGGTGCACGCGTGGCGCTACAGTTCGTGCTGAACTATGAAGAAGGCGCTGAAAGCTGCGTGCTGCACGGCGATGCTGGTTCCGAAACATTTTTGTCCGAGATCATTGGCGCGCAAGCCTACCCAATGCGTCACATGAGCATGGAATCGCTCTATGAATACGGCTCGCGCGCCGGGCTGTGGCGCCTGTTGCGCCTGTTCGAAGAACGACAATTGCCGTTGACGGTATTCGGCGTCGCCAGCGCAATGCAACGCCATCCGGAAGCGGTCGCAGCGTTTGCTGCACTAGGTCACGAAATCGCCTGTCACGGATTGCGCTGGATTAGTTACCAGCAGGTCGATGAAGCCACCGAGCGGTCCCACATGATCGAAGCGATCGGGATTTTCAAGGGTCTGACCGGTCACGCGCCACTTGGCTGGTACACCGGACGCGATTCGCCCAACACGCGCCGTCTGCTGGTCGAACAGGGTGGCTTTGCCTACGACTCAGATTATTACGGCGACGACCTGCCGTTCTGGCAATCGGTCAGCGTGACCAGCGCGAGTGGTCAGGCAACGACGACGCCGCATCTGATCATCCCCTACGCGCTCGATACCAACGACATGCGATTTGCTGCGGCTCAGGGTTTCAATTCCGGACAGCAGTTTTTCGGCTACCTGAAAGATGCCTTCGACGTGCTGTATCAAGAGGGCGATCCAGGCGGAGTGAATCGCCCGAAAATGCTGTCGATCGGATTACACTGCCGACTTGCCGGCCGGCCCGCGCGGACTGCCGCACTGGCGCATTTTCTGGACTACGTCGGCAGTCATCACAAGGTCTGGATTACGCGTCGTATCGATATCGCGCGACACTGGCAGGCCACCCACCCCTACCCCCTCTGACGCCATGCCACTAGTCACGCTCGAATTCCTGAACGGCTGCGACGCCGAAACCTTTGCCGACGTGCTGGCCGGGGTCTACGAACACTCGCGCTGGATTCCGCAACGCTGCGCAGCGCTACGCCCGTTTGCCAATCTGACCGCCTTGAAGCTGGGGCTGCAGACAACGGTGCGTCAAGCCGACCGGGATGCACAACTTGCGCTGATACGTGCGCATCCCGAGCTTGCCGGCAAGGCTGCGCTAGCCGGCAAGCTGACAGTCGAATCCAGCGACGAGCAGGCCAGTGCAGGCTTGACCCACTGCAGCGCAGACGAGTTCAGCACGCTAACGCAATACAATGCAACCTACAACGCCAGATTCGGCTTTCCGTTCATTCTCGCCGTCAAGGGCCCGGACGGACGTGGGCTGACGCGCCAGGCGATCATCGCGACAGTCGCCCGCCGCCTGCAGAATCAAGCCGATGACGAGGTGCATGAAAATCTTCGGCAGATTGGCCGGATCGCCGAACTGCGCCTGAACGAATTACTCGGCGCAAAACTACCTTTGGGCGATGCCGTCATGGCGTGGAGTGACCTACTGGGCGGCCTCAGCGACGACGTCGATGGCCTGACTTGCGCGTACCTGACGGACGCGCATTGCAAGACCGCAAGCCAGCTCGGGCAGTGGATGCGCGAGGCCGGCATGACCGTGACCATCGATGCGGTGGGTAACGTCATCGGACGCTATCCGTCCGATCGGCCAGGCGCCAAAACACTGATCACCGGATCGCATTACGACACCGTGCGCAATGGCGGAAAGTACGACGGCAGAGCCGGCATCTTACTACCGATTGCCGTGGTACGGTATCTGCACGAGCGTGGCGAGAAGCTGCCGTTCCACCTTGAGGTGGTGGGGTTTTCGGAGGAAGAAGGTGTACGCTTCAAAAGCACATTTTTAGGTAGCAATGCCATCATCGGCCGTTTCGATCCGGCGCTGCTAGAGAGGCAGGATAGCAACGGGATTTCGATGCGCATGGCGATGCAGCAGGCCGGTCATGATCCGTCGCAAATCGGCGAGATCGCTCGTAATCCCAAAGACCTGCTCGGCTTCGTCGAAGTACATATCGAACAAGGGCCGATTTTGCTGGACCATGATTTGCCGGCCGGGATTGTTACCTCGATCGCCGGCAGTTGCCGATATCTGGTCGAGCTGACTGGCGTCGCCAGCCACGCCGGCACGACTCCAATGAGCATGCGGCGCGACGCCGCCGCTGCAGCTGCTGAAATCGTCCTGTATGTCGAACAACGATGTGCAGAGGCGCCCGCTCTGGTCGGCACCGTCGGGCAATTGCACGTGCCGGATGGATCGGTGAATGTGATTGCCGGACGGTGTCGGCTGTCGCTCGATATCCGCGCCGCCGACGACGCGATCCGGGACGCTGCGGTGACCGATATCGTGGCCCGCATTACGACCATTAGCCAGCGTCGCAGGATCGGGCTGCAGCTTGACCTTGTGATGCGCGCCGCCGCGGTGCCTTGCGCACCGTGGCTTGCGCAGCAGCTTGCTGCCGCAACCGAGCGCGCCGGCATTCCGCCTTTTTTGCTGTCGTCGGGGGCTGGTCATGATGCCATGTCGATGGCCCATATTACGCCGGTGGCCATGTTGTTTACGCGCTGCGGCAACGGCGGCATCAGCCACAATCCATTAGAGACCATGACTGCCGACGACGCCCAGATTTCAGGCCAGATTCTGCTCGACTTTTTGCGTCACTTTACGCAAGAATAGGGCGGCTGACTGCAAGCTTTCAGTGAATCAAAATCGCGCGGAAATCATTGACATTGGTCCGGGTCGGGCCAGTTACGACCAGATCCCCCAGCGCCCTAAAAAATCCATAACCGTCATTGTTGTCGAGCATAGCGCGTGGTACCAGTTGTAACGTAGCGGCGCGTGTCAGGGAGTCGGGACCGTATAGTGCACCGGCGTTGTCTTCCGAGCCGTCGATGCCATCGGTATCGCAGGCCAACGCGTGCACGCCATCGACACCCACAAGGGCGTCGGCCAGCGCCAGCAAAAATTCAGCATTGCGCCCGCCGCGCCCGTTACCACGTAGTGTGACGGTGGTTTCACCCCCGGACAGCAGCACGCAGGGACGAGCGAAAGGCTGGCCGTGCGCAATGATCTGCTTGGCGATGGCGGCATGCACCTGTGCTACATCACGCGCTTCGCCCTCGATGCAGTCCGACAAAATGTAAGGCGTAATCCCCGCCGCTCGTGCACACGCTGCCGCTGCGTCGAGTGCTTTCTGCGCGGTCGCGATCACGTAGTGGCGGTTGCGTGCGAAGCGCGGATCGGTGGGTTTGGGCGTTTCGCCCGCGCCCGATTGCAGATGCCGGTATACCTCCGCGTCGACCTCGATCGCATAGTTCTGCAGGATCGCCAGCGCCTGCGCACACGTGGTGGGATCGGGCATGGTCGGCCCGCTCGCCACGATGCCGGGATCATCTCCGGGCACGTCCGAAATCAACAGCGTCACTACGCGCGCAGGCGCGCACGCCAGTGCCAAACGCCCTCCCTTGATCGCCGACAGATGCTTGCGCACGCAATTCATTTCTGAAATAGTCGCACCGCTGCGCAGTAGCGCTTTGTTGATGGTTTGCTTTTGCCCCAGCGTGATGCTATCACCGGGCAAGGCCAGCAGCGCCGAGCCTCCGCCGGAGATCAAGCACAATACGGTGTCGTCCGGCGCCAGTCCCTGCACCATCGACAGCATTCGTAGCGCAGCGCGGTGGCCGGCCACATCCGGCACCGGATGCGACGCTTCGACGACTTCGATCCTGCTGCACGGCGCTCCATGGCCGTATCGCGTGACGACCAGACCCGTTAACTCGCCCGGCCAATGCTGCTCGACCACGCGGGCCATCGCCGCCGCGCCCTTACCCGCGCCGATTACCAGCGTACGACCGGTGGCATCGGGCGCCGGCAGGTAGGCGGCAAGATAGCCAGGCAGACAGTTGTCGGCGCTGACCGCGTCTACCGCCGTATCAAACAATGTGAGCAAAAATTGACGCGGATCGAAATTATCCATGGCAGGCGGCACTTCCATCGGTTGCAGGTGAACGGTCCGATACATTATTTCATGCCGTCGCGATGGTGTGGTTCGACATCCGTTCAATCGCCTGGCACAGCGCAGAATGATCGAGGCCAGCCAGGCCATTGGCGGCGCAACTGGTCATCAACTCCTGCACCATCGCGGTGTTGGGTAAGCTGATTCCCATCGCCCTTGCGCCTTGCAGCGCCAGGTTCAAATCCTTTTGATGCAGTGCAATCCGAAAACCCGGATCGAACGACCGATTGACCATACGTTCACCATGCACCTCAAGTATGCGCGAGCCAGCGAAGCCGCCCATCAACGCCTGACGCACTTTGGCCGGGTCCGCGCCCGCGCGTGAGGCAAACAATAGCGCCTCGGCCACCGCTTGAATATTCAACGCGACGATGATCTGATTGGCGACCTTGGCCGTTTGTCCGTCGCCGTTGCCGCCAACCCGCATGATGTTTTTTCCCATCAGGGAAAACAGTGGCAGCATCCGTTCGAACGCCTGCTCCGGACCGCCCACCATGATTGTCAGCGAGGCCGCTTTGGCGCCGACCTCGCCGCCCGACACCGGGGCGTCCAGATAGTCGCAACCAAGCGCATTGATCCTGTCGGCGAAAGTCTTGGTAGCGATCGGTGAAATCGAACTCATGTCGACCACCAGCTTGCCCGCGACCAAGCTCTCCGCCACACCGTCCTCACCAAATAATGCTGCCTCGACGTGCGGTGTATCCGGCACCATGATGATGATGATATCGGCGCGCATGGCAACCTGTGCAGCGCTAGTACACACGGTAGCGCCCGCTTCGACGAGTGAAAATGGCGGGTTTTTCAGGTCATGCAAAAATAGTTTGTGCCCCACCGCCTGCAGGTGTGCCGCCATAGGCGCGCCCATGATGCCGAGTCCGATAAAACCGATCTTTTCCATGACTATTCCTTGGGTTGATTTGTCGGCTATGACGCCGCTGCGATCTGCGCAGATACACGATTTGGTAGCGCATCAGTGATGGTCACCATGCTACTTCCAGACCTCGTGCTCGGCGCGCCAGCGCAGTCCTTGAAGCGTCGTCGTAGCTGGTTTATATTCGCAACCGATCCAGCCGTCGTAGCCGATCTGCTCCAGCCATCGGAACAGGTAGCGAAAATTGATTTCGCCGGTCCCGGGCTCGCCACGGCCGGGATTGTCCGCCAGCTGGATGTGCTTGATCGCTGACAAATTCGCTTGCAGGGTCGCGGCGAGTTCGCCTTCCATGCGCTGCATGTGATAGATGTCGTACTGCACGAACAGATTGTCGGAACCAGTCGCCGTAATCAGGTCGCACGCTTGCCGCGTCCCGCTCAGAAAAAATCCCGGAATATCGGACGTGTTGATCGGTTCGATCAACAATCGAAGGTCCTCGGCTGCCAGCTCATCGGCAGCAAATGTCAGATTGCGTATCAGCGTCGCGCGCGCCGCGGTATCGCTCAAATGCGCGGGCTTGATACCGGCGAGGCAGTTGAGCTGGCGAACGCCGAGCGCCTTTGCATACGCGATCGCCTGGTCCACACCCTGTTCGAATTCGCCGACGCGATCGGGGTGGCAGGCGATGCCACGTTCACCAGCTGCCCAGTCACCAGCCGGCAAATTATGCAAGACTAATTCAAGCCGGTTCGCAGTCACCCTACTGGCGATCTCGTCCACCTCGAACGCATACGGAAACAAAAATTCGACGCCTTTGAATCCGGCCTGCGCAGCAGCTTCGAACCGATCCAGAAACGGCAGTTCATTGAACAGCATGGTCAGGTTGGCAGCAAGTTTGATCATCGAACCTCTCCTTGTTCGGCATGGCCCAGCGCGGTCGGTGCGTCGCCCGGTGCGCTGGCAAGCGCTTCGAATTCATTGATGTTGTCGATTTCGGTGCCCATCGAAATATTCGTCACACGCTCGAGAATAATTTCAACCACCACCGGTACCCGGTACTGTTGCATCCAGCTGCGCGCGGTGGCAAACGCAGCAGCAATGGCACCCGGTTCGGTCACGCGAATCGCCTTGCAACCGAGTCCCTCCGCCACTGCCACATGATCGACACCATAGCCGTCGAGTTCAGGGGCATTGATATTGTCAAAAGCCAGTTGTACACAATAGTCCATCTCGAAGCCGCGTTGTGACTGACGAATCAAACCAAGGTACGAATTATTGACCACCACATGCAAATACGGCAGATTGAACTGCGCGCCGACCGCCAGCTCCTCAATCATGAACTGAAAATCGTAGTCGCCAGAAATCGCAACCACCTCACGCTGCCGATCCGCCGCGCATACGCCCAACGCGGCAGAAATAGTCCACCCGAGTGGTCCAGCCTGACCACAGTTGATCCAGTGACGCGGCAAGTACACGTGTAAAAATTGCGCCGCCGCGATCTGCGACAAACCGATGGTGCTGACATAGCACGTGTTCCGCCCGAACGCCTTGTTCATCTCTTCATAGACCCGTTGCGGCTTGACCGGCACGTTATCAAAGTGAGTACGACGCAGCATGGTCCGCTTGCGCTCCTGGCACTGCGCCAGCCAAGCCGACCGATCGGCTAATTTTCCGGCCGACTGCCACTCGCGCGCCACCGTGATGAACAACGCCAGTGCGGCACCCGCATCCGACACAATGCCGTAATCCGGCCCGAACACTCGACCGATCTGGGTCGGCTCGATGTCGACATGAACGAACTTGCGTCCCTTGGTGAATACCTCGATCGAACCTGTATGGCGGTTGGCCCAACGGTTGCCGATCCCCAACACAAAATCCGACGCGAGCATGGTGGCGTTACCATAACGATGGCTGGTTTGCAAACCGACCATGCCCACCATCAGCGGATGGTCGTCCGCAATCGCGCCCCATGCCATCAGAGTCGGCACCACCGGTACGCCGACGATTTCTGCGAACTCGACCAGCAGGTGCGCAGCATCGGCGTTGATCACCCCACCGCCCGCCGTGATCAGCGGGCAAGCGGCCTCGTTCAGTAACGTCAATGCTTTTTCGATCTGTGCGCGACTGGCCTTCGGCTTATACACTTCCAGCGGCTCGTAGGTGGTCGGATCGAATTCGATCTCACCCATCTGCACGTCGAAGGGCAAGTCAATCAGTACCGGCCCGGGACGGCCCGAGCGCATCAAATGAAACGCCTGCTGAAACACCCGAGGCACCAACGCCGGTTCGCGTACCGTCACCGCCCACTTGGTGACCGGCTTGGCGATCGATTCGATATCGACTGCCTGAAAGTCTTCCTTGTACAGCCGTGCTCGGGGTGCTTGTCCGGTGATGCAAAGGATCGGAATCGAATCAGCCTGCGCCGAATACAAGCCGGTAATCATGTCGGTGCCGGCCGGGCCCGAGGTTCCGATGCAGACCCCGATATTGCCAGCCGTGGCGCGCGTAAATCCCTCCGCCATGTGGGCGGCCCCTTCCACATGACGTGCCAGAATATGGCCGATGCTGCCCTGCTTTTTCAGTGCGGAATAAAATGGATTGATGGCCGCGCCCGGCACGCCGAATACCTGGGTAATGCCTTCCGCTTCCATTACATGTACTGCCGCCTGCGCTGCCGTCATCCTCGCCATGTCTGTCCCTTGAACCGTGATGTTGCGAATCCATTTGCTTCCTAAAGCGCACTACCCTGAAGCCGATGCAATCATCCTAAGGGAGAAATTAATATCTGATAAGAAGACAATTAATCGGTTTATTCGATACTTTTTATATGGAATAATCCAGCGATGGACAAACTCAAACAGATCGAAGCCTTTGTCGACGTGGTCGATCAAGGCAGCATGGCGCGCGCCGCACTCCAGCAGCACATCACACCAGTCATGCTGGGCCGCAGAATCGACGCGCTTGAGAAACGCCTCGGGGTCAAGCTGATGCATCGCACTACCCGGCATCTGACGCTCACCGAACAGGGCACGGTGTATCTGGAACATTGCCGCAAACTGCTGGGCGACCTCGATAACGCTGAAAACATGATTTCCGAAGGCCGTCATACCGCGACCGGCCATCTGGTGGTATCCGCGCCCGCCGCTTTCGGGCGCAAGCATGTGGCACCGCACGCACCCGCTTTCGTCGAGGCCAACCCCGCCCTGCGTATTTCATTTAACCTGACCGATCGGGTGGTGGATCTGGTGCGCGAGGGGTATGACTTGAGCCTGCGTATCGGCGGCACCATCGACCCCAGTTTCGTCGCCGTGAAACTGGCATCAAACCGGCGCGTCGTCTGTGCCACACCCGACTATCTCGCCCGCAACGGCGTACCGACAACGCTGGACGATCTGGCACGCCACAACTGCCTGTCGTTCAACCTGCAGGGCGGTCAGCAACGCGGCTGGTACTTCCAGCGCAACGGCAAACCGGTCATCGTCAAAGCCGCCGGCAACCTCGACTGCAACGATGGCGAACTGCTGCATCGGTGGGCTTGCGAAGGACTCGGTCTGGGATGGCGCTCAACGTGGGAAATCCAGACGCAGCTCGCTGCCGGTGAGCTGGTCACGGTACTGGACGATTATGCATTGCCGCACTACGACATCATGGCCGTGTACCCGCAGCAGAGGCATTTGCCGGCCAAGGCACGCTTCTTTATCGACATGCTGAAATCGTTGTATGCGGTGCCGGAGTATTGGGCGACGCGCTGACCTGAAGCGTCGCTGCTTCGGTGCCGATCGTTTTATCAATCATCGCGGTATTCATTCCGCGCTGCTCCGCTTTGCGTCGCTCTGAGGCGGCCGGCAAGCAACACTTTTTGTACGACACGCGACAAGTGAACATCTGCGCACTTGACGAACTATATTTACCATCGCACGGTCGTCGTCGATCAGCAACGATCGATTTCAAGGAGTGAAATTCTCGGCGCTGATCGCCGCGTTGATTGGCGGGGGCGTCGAACTCTTCATTATTTTCGTGATCAGTCGCGCCATCGCAGCACCGGTACACCGCGCTGCGCGCATGCTCGGTGAAATCGCCAGCGGCGACGGCGGTCTCAGCCGAATGATGCCGGTCGAAGCCGAAGACGAAATTGGGCAACTTGCCAGCGCGTTCAACCGCTTCGTAGCATCGCTCAGCGTTACGATTGGGGAAGTGCGTCGAAGTACGCAAACAATTGCGATGGCATCGAGTGAAATCGCGGCGGGCACTCTGGACCTGTCGAGCCGAACCGAAGCGCAGGCCGCGAGCCTCGAGCGGACCGCCGCCGCGATGGAAGAGTTGGCCTCGACAGTTGAGCATAATGCCCAAAATGCAGAGCGCTAACCAACTGGTTTTGTCCGTATCGACGTATGCACTCGATGGTGGTGCAGTAGTTGGAAAAGTTGTCAGTACCATGGGGTCGATCACGCAAGGTTCTCAGAAAATTACGGAGATTATTGGTGTGATTAACGGCATCGCATTTCAGACCAACATCCTCTCCCTCAACGCCGCAGTTGAAGCCGCGCGCGCCGGCGAACAGGGTCGCGGATTTGCCGTAGTCGCCGCCGAAGTCCGTAATCTGGCACAGCGCTCGGCCGGCGCAGCAAAAGAAATCAAGGGGCTGATTGATGATTCAGTCGCAAAGGTCAGCGCAGGAAGCACGCTGGTCGACCAGGCCGGCGTCGCGATGAACCAGATCGTCGACTCGATCAAAAAGGTCACCGATCTGATGAGCGAAATCGCCGACGCCAGCCTCGAGCAAAGCCAAGGTATCGGACAGGTGAACCAGTCGATTAATGCGATGGACGACGCCACCCAGCAAAACGCAGCATTGGTCGAACAGGCCACAGCTGCGGCACAGTCGCTATAGGATCAAGCTACCAATCTGGCTCAGGTCGTCAGCGCATTCAAGCTTGATGAAACACATCTAGATACCGCACCGGCCAGCGCAACGACCCGGCAAAGCATGGCGGTATCGAAGGCAGCGCCATCAGCGTAGCGGTTGCAATTGCCATCGAAGCGTTCGAAGGCAATCGCCCGTCGAAAGAAGCAGAATGGCAAAGGTGCGGATGCTTCGGAGTGGGAAAAATTCTGAGGCAGGGTTGGAACCCGATGACGAATCCAGTCCGCGAAAAAAAGCCGATATCGAGTCCGGCATTTTTCGTGGGCTCCGATCAGAAGCGATAGCCAACGCCCAGGGACACTAGCAATGGGTCCACCCGAGCATTGCTGACTTTCGTACCGCTAACCGTAACGTCGCTGCGAATCTGGACTTTTTTTACATCCAGATTGATCGACCAGATTTTGTCGATATTGAAATCAATACCAGCCTGCAAGGCCAACCCGACGCTACTGCGATCCATCCCGCCAGCGCCGCCGAGCAGATCGACGCTCGAAATCCGCGTGTAGTTTACGCCGGCACCCAGGTACGGATCAAACCTCGCTTCCGGCATGAAGCGATACTGACCCATCAGTGTTGGCGGAAGATGCTTGAAGCTACCGATCGTTGTGCCATCCAGCATCACGTCGTGTTTTTGCGGGTAGGTCACGACCAGTTCCGCAGCAATATTCGGCGTGAAAAAATAAGAAACATCCAGTTCTGGGAACGTCTTTTTGGAAACCGAAATACGATCCGCATCACCCACGCCCCCGATGGGATCGGACTTGTTCGCCGGGATCATGTTGAGTACGCGGGCGCGTATCAGCCAAGGTGCTTGTTGCTGCGCGAGGGCTATGTTCGCAAGCAGACTGGTGGAGGCGATTGCCAGGGCTACTACCGTTTTCTTCATCATCACTTTTCTCGTCGCTGTCGTTGATATTGCGATGAAGTTTAGCGTTTTGGTTTCCTAAAAAAATTGATTCAAGTCAAAATTTCAAAGAAGAAATGGAAATGCTTTTGTTCTGGCTGGTGCTCCGCCAACAAGTTATCGCAATCGTGCCGTTCGCCAAAATCAGTTGCCAAGCGGTGCCAAGAGTGGCCGGCTGTACAATCGGAAGAACACCGCTATCCGCCCAGGAAACTGATGACCATTCCTTCAGCGCACCCGCTCACAGTTGACATCATCCGCACCGAAGCGCAATTGCGCGCACTGGTAGGCGAGCCTGCCGCGTTGACATGCGCCAAAATTAGCGATCGCCTGAATGCGACGACTTGCCTGTTCGTCGAGCGGTCGCCCTTCGTATGCGTCGCCACAAGCGATGCCGCAGGGAATTGCGATCTCAGCCCGCGCGGTGACCCTGCTGGCTTCGTGCGCATCCTTGACGAGCGCACATTGCTCATGCCAGAACGCCCGGGAAACCGGATCGCCGATTCGTTGCGCAACATATTGGCCAATCCGCGAGTCGGCTTGCTTTTTTTCGTCCCCGG
>JAYVEF010000158.1:0-12824 GCA_043748965.1 Burkholderiales bacterium | reverse complement strand
CCATTTATCTCATTTCTCGACCGCACCCAGTTGCAGTAACGGTGTATGAAACGCGTATTTGCTGGCACTGTTTTCCAGCCCATCCCAGGACACGTGTGAAGTCAACGCACGACAGGCTGCACCGCCGCTTTTCGGAGTCCCCTGCGCGCAAGGTGTTTCCACCGGATGTGAATGTCCAGCAGAATCGGACCGGCGGCGACCAGTACCAAAATCGCCGCCAAAAAACCGGCAGCGCTATAGCCAATATGCTTGAAGCTGAGCGCACCGGTTACGCCGCCGACAAAGAACGATCCGATCAGGCCTGCGTGCAAGCCGAGCTTGTCGCGATTGGCACGCACCGTCATCAGCGGCAGGTCACGTTGATTGTAATAAAGCAACTTGCCCAGCTCAATGCCGAGATCGGTCGTCATCCCGGTGAGGTGCGTCGTACGAATGACGGCACCCGACGCCTTGGTGATCACCGCATTTTGCAAGCCCATAATAAAGCACAGCAACAGTACCGTTACCGGCGCCAGCAGCTCATGCATGTCCGCCATTCTGGCGCCGGCGATGCCAAACGTCAGCAACAGGACCGCTTCAAAAAAAAGGCTGAGTGCAAACTGACTGCGCAGACGGCGACGCCGTGCCAGATTGATCAGGATTGCAGTGGTAGCCGCGCCGCTGACAAATGCAACCCAGGCCGCCAACGCTGATAGTGCTGCTGCAAAGGCGCCTAGAGCCAGATGATCGGCCATGCTCGATACGATACCGGTAACGTGCGACGTGTATTGCCCAATTGCTAAAAACCCGCCTGCATTGACCGCGCCCCCGACAAAGGTCAGTACAAAACCCAGATGCCGGTCTGCACGTTGCGTGCGACGTCCAGCGCTTAATCGATACAGATAACGCAATAGCATGACCCATTCCTTGATAGACGAGCGTGCCGCCGGCGGAAAAATTGGCTAGCCGACCTTGACGGTACGCTGCAAAGCGTCCAATAATTTGAGGTCGATTCGCTCACTGCATACGTTAATGAACGGGCTGGTGAGCGAATAAAACCGTATCGCTCTGCCTTGGCCGAACAGGCATCGACCTGGACTGGCGGTCGATGAGGGACTGCCCACCCGTCCTGAACATCTTCCCGCATTTTTTCAATGGTAAGTTTATCGTGCTGGACAGTGAGAAGTTTATTATGATTCTCTCTGAAAAATTTATTACGAAGAAAATGCTCAGCACCGTGGGTGTTTGAAACACCGAACCTAACCAGAATTCGCCGCCGAAACGGACTTCGTTTGACCATTCAAGACCCGCACGCCAACACCCAGGATAGCGTCGAACAACGCGCCGCTACCCATAGCGTCTGGACCAGCGTTGCCGTGAATATGGTGCTGTCGGCCGCTCAAATCCTGGTCGGCGTGATCGCGACGTCGCAGGCGCTGATTGCCGACGGGGTGCATTCACTGTCTGATCTGTTCGCAGACTTCGTTGTGCTGTTTGCAAGCCATCACGCGAAAAAAGATCCCGATACCGGCCATCCTCACGGCCATCACCGTTTTGAAACGGGCGCCTCGCTGTTTCTGGGGTTGCTGCTGCTCGCCGTCGGTATCGGCATGTTGTGGAGCGCCTACCGCAAAATCGCCGAGCCAGATCTAATCCAGCGAGTACACGTTATTGCATTGTGGGTCGCCGGCGCGGCGCTCATCGCCAAGGAAACTCTGTTCCGGCACATGTTGTCGATCGCGCAACGCCTCCGTTCGAAATTGCTGGTCGCGAACGCCTGGCACGCACGGTCCGATGCAGCCTCGTCGCTGGTGGTAGGCGTGGGAATTATTGGCAATCTGGCAGGGTATCCGGTACTGGACCCGATCGCTGCTCTGATCGTTGGACTCATGGTCGTCCGACTGGGATGGAAATTCGCCTGGGATGCACTCAACGATCTCATGGATCAGGCCGCCGACGCGCACGATGTGGACGGCATCCGGCGCACGCTGCTCGAAACTCCGGGCGTGCATGACGTACGTGAGCTACGTACCCGAAAGATGGGAGACATGATTGTGGTGGACGCGCATCTAGCGGTCGATGCAACCATCAGTGTCGAAGATGGTCACCGCATTGCCGAGCTAGCGCGTCACCGCGTACTCCAATACCATCGCGTCCTGAATCTGATGACGCATGTCGATCCGTGGTACCCGGAATCGGCTTCCAAAAAATAGTCGCGCGGCCGCGCCGCGCGTTGCCGAAAAAATGGGTGCAGCAAATTGTCTTTCCTGAACGCGGATCGTCGTGCAAGAATTTTTCTTCGTGTTGAATCGGACTACAGCGACGCCATTACTCGATCGAGTCTCTCGCGCACCTGTTGCGCCAACTGCTGAATTTCCGGCTTGCCCACCAGTTGCAGCACCGCGTCCGGATCCATGAATTCGACGTACACCTTGCCGAAATCATCTTCGCGCACCAACACGTTGCAAGGCAACAGCAGGCCGATCGATGCTTCGGCCTGAATCGCCTGATGTGCCAATTGCGGATTACAGGCACCCAGAATGCGGTAGGGCGGCATGTCCAGATCCAACTTTTTTTTCATCGTAGCAGCGACGTCGATTTCGGTCAGGATTCCGAAACCTTCCTGCTGCAGCGCTTGCGTGACGCGCGTAAGCGCCTGCGCATGGGAATAATCAACTGCTTTACCAAAACCGTATTTTGTCGTCATTGCGACCTCCTGAGGTTAAAAGAATTGATCGGTGCTTCAGCATGCTCGGCTAGCGCACGGCGATTTTTTAAAAACGATATCGAGGAAACGAAATTGCGTAAAGCTGCACTGCCGCAGATTGGCGCTGCCTGTCCTGCCCGGGCAGCAGCGTCGCGCCTGGGATTGGCCAGAAAACATCCGCGCGATTCATACGCCATTTTGTCGGTGCCATCGAAAAAAATTGCATCGCCGCTTCATTTTTCTCGCGTGCAACACCTGCTACATTTCGGCCATTCAGGCGGCCAAATTGCCGAAAGTATGATGCAAAGAATGCGCTACGACCTTTTCGTTACCCATGATGCAGATCAAAAATGGCCGCTTGCCCGTTCCGGGCTATATGAGATAGGGTCAGGGATCACGCGTCGACTTTACATTTTCAATGCTGCTCGTTCATTATATATTTTCATATCATGTAATAATATATAGTGTAATTTCTTTGAATGCTGACCTGCAATCAAACAAAAACACATCGCGGTGCTCTTCGACTTACGGAGTTCTTTTGCGCAGGCTGCTGCTTTGCTCAAAACGTTATCGAATCTGCAAACGCTACTGCTGCTCTGCAGGTTAAACGCGGACGAACAATGCGTTAGCTAACCGTAGGCTGCACTTGGCATCCAGCAATCGACTGTTTCGGAGCAGTTGGCCCAGTTGCGGCAAGAGAAGGTAGCGACGCGGCGCGACGGCAAACAGGCGCGTCACCGGGTCGCGACTCCCGCAGCAATCGTGATAATCAAAGTTTTGTGAAGGTTGTACTGCGATAAAAGCGAATAGCTTTGGGGATGGACGCGGGAGTAGCACGCCGTCTTCATGGCCGCGCAGCTCAGACAGCCGCGCTTGACCTGCATCAAATTCTTTTGCGCCGAACGTTTCTATGCTCGTCGCAAGCCAGTCGTCCGGATTGCCTGGTGCCAAAACGGATATTGCCAATGAGAGTAGCGCTAAAAAGATACATGCATGACGGCAGAGCGACAGGCAGACGAGCGGTTGCGCTGAACACAATCTGCCTTTTTCTGACGTTGCAGACGGCTGCGATGGATGCACAAGCCGGCGGGCGTCCAGCGACTGTGGAAACGTCGCCCGTCACGCTGGAACGCGGGCCCTTGTTTGAAAATTTTGAGCATCAGGTCTATCCGCGTCTTGCGGTGCCGGACGCTATCGCCCGCGTCTACCTGCTTCAGATGAACGCCGCACTTGAAACCGTGCATGCAGAGATACCGGCGCCAAAGTTTATCGTCGTGATTGATCGCAATGTGCAAGTGCAGGCGGCAATATTGTTTTGGGGCGCACCCGCGACTGGATGGCGAATCATCGGCGCAGCGCCGGTATCGACCGGCTTGCCCGGCAAGTTCGAACACTTTCTGACCCCGCTTGGCGTATTCGAGCATACCCGTGATAACCCGGATTTTCGGGCGACAGGCACGAAAAACAAGCACGGTATCCGGGGGTACGGACGCAAGGATTCCAGGGTCTACGATTTCGGCTGGGTTGCGAGCCTGCGTGGGTGGGGTGACCAGAGTCCGGGCCAGTTACGATTTCAAATGCATTCGACCGATGCGGACGTGCTGGAGCAGCGGCTCGGCACGCCCCAATCGGAGGGGTGCGTAAGGATTCCGGCGCTGCTCAACGAATTCATCGACCGATACGGCATTCTGGACGCAGACTACGATCGTGCTGTCGCTGATGGCGGTCATCTCTGGTTGCTGCGCGCTGATAGGGCGCCGACGCCGTGGTCGGGTCGCTATGTCGTCGTAGTCGACTCTGCCGACACAGTGCGTCCCGACTGGTCGCCGGCCCCTGTCCTCCATCGTCGGTAGCATGCGCTGGCAGTTTGCATCGCCACGCCGGATCTAGCTTGCCACCAGCGGCAGTGGCATCGTCCAGCGCACTGCGAAACTTAGTTCGGAAAATTTGATGTACATCATGGGTTTGGGGACGCGCCCTCCCTAGACTCGGTACGATCTGCTCATGTCAGGTTCAGCTGCTGCCGGCTCTGATCGCAGGCTTTACCGGAGTTCAGGCAATGCCTAATGAGACCAAAGCAGTCGACGTGATGACACGCCCGGTCGGTATGCCCCACTAGCCAAATCACCCTCCACTCAACAGCGAGCGCCCCATGACACTATCATCGCCTCCGATCTACCTATTCGCGACACACCGCGAGGCGGAACACGCCATCCGCACACTCGCGAGCACTGGTTTTAACATCAGACATCTGTCGTTAATCGGGACCAGCGTTCAGGCCGCGGAGCACCCGGCCCAGCTGTACACGGTAGCCGGCAGAATCAAGGCATGGGGCGGATTTGGCGCTTTCTGGGGCGGCGTATGGGGCATGCTGCTGGCGCCGGCGGTGTTTTTTCTGCCCGGCCTGGGGCCGGTGGCAATATCCGGGCCACTGGCTAGCGCAATGGTGAAAGCCATGGAAAACCCACCCGTTGGAGGCGGTATCTCTGCGCTCGACGCGGCATTGACCGAGACCGGCGTGCAGCGCGACGGCCTGCAGCAATTTGAAACCGCGTTACGTGCCGAAAAATACGCGCTGATCGTACACGGCACAGCGGAAGAAGCGGAGCAGATCGACCTGTTCTTGGCTGCCCATCGATGTCTGCCACTGGAGACAATCAGCGATGTCGCGCCGGCTACTTCTGCAGCAGGTCTGCACGGTCGCCATGTTGACGTCACCTAGTAAACTGCGCCCCGTTCGGGAGCAACTGCAGGCACCTACACACTTGGAATCGACGGCGCGCCGGGCCGAAACGGGACGATGCCACGGGCACTTTGCGATGCAAGCTACCGTACGTGGGATGCGTAACGCCTTTGTCAATCTGCCGGTGGAAAATAGGATGCGGTCCCAGCTCCCATCATGGCCTGGAGCCGACCAGCTGCGCCCTGATCTGAGGGTGCATTTCGGCCGCGGCACGGTTCTATCGATATCGTTACAGCGCCCGCTTCAGGCCTTGCTTGTCTGCGTCGTCCGGGCATGGGGACATCGCATCGCAGCATGCAACAACAAGATTCCCTTACCCCTGCTCCTTCCACCAAAGATCGATTAAAAGAGCCCAATACTTTCCATGCCATCCACCGAGCCAACCGCCTCCGGCCAAGATCTCGACGACTTGATACACGCACAACAGGCGAAACTGACACGCGGTATTCCCATCACAGCGGCACGGATGGCGTCAGACGACTGGGCAACTCATCGGTCGCACAAACCGTCCGAACAGCTGGCCTTGATGCACAAGGCAACCGCTCTGCTGGTAAAGCTCGGTAGTGCGATACCGGTCACAGGTACGCAAGATGATCCCCCTTTCAAGACGCCCGGCTGGCAGGTCTGGCCGCTCAACCTTTTTAGCCCGTCTTTTCTGTCCTGCGCGGCATTCGAGCCTGATGGCGCCGGCGTAGTGTGACCCATCCCTGATACCGAAAAATTTCGCAACGGACGACACCAGCTCAGCTCAGCGGCACGCACTGCTTTCTGGCATGATTATAGTTTTCTTGAAGAAACTTAATGATGATCGTTCGCGTGACGCGTACGACTCTTGCAAGGACTTTGGGGCCGATGCGCAGCACACTTACGTTACACCCCAAATGTTCAATAGGCGCCAACGAGCATCCTTTAAGTAACTACCGCTCGCCTTCGCCGCAGCTCACTCGATTGCAATACCCAACCGCCGAGGAAACAAAAATGTCACTGAATCAACTGGTCTATATTAGCCAAGCTGTACGCAAGATGTCTGCCGAAGAACTCAACAGCATCCTGGAGACGGCAAAAGTGAACAATGCGCGGATCGACGTCACCGGCAGCCTGTTCTATAACGGCGGCTGGTTTTTGCAGGTCCTTGAAGGGGCGCCTGACACATTGGCAAAGCTTTACCATAAGATAGAAGGAGATCCACGCCATAAGAACTCCCGAGTTTTATATAATGAGGTTGCTAAGTTCCGGACTTTTCCTCGATGGACGATGAACATGACCAACCTTGACAATCGACAGGCAGATAAATTCGACGAACTTCTTGAAGTTATCGAAGCCGCCAAAACGGACAGAAAAATAGGCATGGCATCACCCGCTGTAACGCTGCTCAAAATGTTCAAAAACTAAGTTTCCGATGGTGGTCCAGCTTTAATCAAAACGTCTGACGACACTGGGCTGGACGCCGTAGCGAAAACAGTACAAAAATAGTCTTACCTTTGGCAAAGCATAATGAAATACAAGGATTACTACCAGATACTCGGCATAGCACGCGATGCATCGCTCGCCGATATCAAAAAGGCGTACCGAAAGCTGGCCCATCTCTATCATCCCGACGTCTCGAAAGATCCCAAGGGTGAAGAGAAATTCAAGGAAGCGGCCGAAGCCTACGCAACACTCAAACACACTGAAAAACGCGCCGAGTACGACGCGCTCGGCACCCGTCCGACCGGAGAATCCTTTACTCCCCCACCAGAGTGGCAGCAGCGCTATGGCACCAATGAGGCCAGTTTCGATGACGTCGATCTTGCCGATCTGTTCAAGGCGTTCCGATCCGGCGCCGGCCAGGCAGCCGGCCACGCGCGTCACGCGCGTGTACCCCAGGCCGGCGACGACTTCACGGTCGATGTACCGGTCACACTGGAAAACATTTTCAACGGCGGTGAAACCGACATCTCGGTAGCAATCCCGGAATACGATGTCAATGGCTTGCCGCATCGCGTCTCGAAGACCTTTCGGGTCGGCATCCCCAAAGGCGCCCCGGAGGGTCTGCGCCTGCGCTTGCCCGGCCGCGGCGGACCCGGTCATAACGGCGGTGCCAGCGGTGACCTGTATGTGGTTCTTTCGATAGCAGCGCATCCGGTCTATCGCGTCTCCGGACGTGACTTGTCGTTCGATCTGGCCTTGGCGCCTTGGGAAGCAGTACTGGGAACGCGAGTGCAGGTCGCGACGCTGGGCGGTGCGGTAGACCTGTCCATCAAAGTGGGCACCGCGTCCGGTCAGCGGCTGCGCCTTGGCGGGCGCGGCCTGCCAGCGAGCAGTGGACCGTCCGGCGATCTATACGCAGTGGTGCGTATCGTTCTGCCTAAAACCATCGGACCGAAAGAACGACTCCTGTACGAACAACTGTCGCAGGCGGGCGAGTTCAATGCGCGTGGCGAGGAAGCGGGAAAGACACTATGATGATCACCAAGACCCCATGGATCGCACTCGACGATGCGACTTTCTGCTCATTCGACGAATTGATTGAAATATCCGGCCTAAGCACGCTGGAACTTTCCGAGCTGGTCGACATCGGCGCGATCGTTGCACGCGACGACGCAGCCACACCGGTTTTTGCGCTACGCTACATTGCCATCGCCGGAACAGCACGCCGCCTGCGTGACGATTTCGAACTTGATCACCATGGCATGGCGTTGGCAATCACACTGCTGGAGCGGATAGAGGCATTGCAACGACAGCTTGCGTTACTTCGCACCGACGCAGCCGCCTGAGCCGTCGCAGCACCTGAGTACCCCCCATTTCGACCTCGCGCGGCGCATGCACCCCACGCGACGGACATACGCCGGCAGAAATGTGTGCTAGCGCCTTGCATGACGATGTCATCGATTCAAATGGTTTTCGAAAAACGTATCGGTGCCGGCTCGCCGTTGCGTTGATCCTGCAGATATCGGTCGAACACCATGCAGATGTTGCGTATCAACAGACGTCCCTTGCGCGTGACCGTAAGACACCCGGTCTCGATTTCGACCAGACCATCGGCTGCCATAACTTGCAGCAATTTCAGTTCTTCCGAAAAATAGCTTGCAAAGTCGATCCGATGGAGACTCTCGATGACAGCCAATGACAGCGTGAAATGACACATCAACCGTTGAATCACGTCACGCCGTAGCAGGTCGTCATTGGTGAGGGCCAAACCGCGTGCGATCGGTAATTCACCGTTGTCGATATGGCTGTAATAGGCATCGAGACTTTTGACGTTCTGACTATAAGTCCCGCCGACAGCGCTGATGGCCGACACGCCGCACGACACCAGGTCTGCATCGGCGTGGGTTGAATAGCCCTGAAAATTCCGGTGTAGTCGCCCTTCCCGCTGCGCTATTGCAAGATCGTCGCCGGGCTTGGCAAAGTGATCCATGCCGATATACACATAGCCGGCGTCGGCCAGCGTCTGAATACACAAAAACAGCATCTCGAGTCGGGTCGATGCGTCCGGCAAATCAGCCTGCACGATACGACGCTGGGGCTTGAACAAATGTGGCATGTGCGCATAGTTGTAAATCGCCAGACGATCGGGATTGGCGACAATCACCTTTTGCAAAGTTTGCGCCATCGTTACCATCGTTTGCTTCGGTAAGCCGTAGATCAGATCGACACTGATCGAGCGAAAACCTGCGTCCCGCGCCGCGGCAATGATCGCCAGCGTTTGCGCCTCCGGCTGAATGCGGTTCACCGCGCGTTGCACGTCCGGATCAAAATCCTGCACGCCCAGACTGAGCCGATTAAAACCTTGTGCGCGTAGCGAGTGGATGCGCCCCGGGGACACCGACCGCGGATCGATCTCGATGGCGTATTCGCCGTACGCGTCGTCGGCGAACTCAAAGCACTGGCGCAAGTGCGCCATCAGCTCGCCCATTTGCGCATCCGATAAATAGGTGGGTGTGCCCCCGCCAAAATGTAGCTGCTCGATCTGATTAATGCCGGCGAAGAGCGTCGACTGTAACGTGATTTCACGCTTTAGATAATCCAGATATGTGACTGCCTTGCTGCGATCTTTGGTGACGATCTTGTTGCAGGCGCAGTAATAACAGACGGTATCGCAAAATGGAATGTGCAGATACAGCGATAACGGCCGGTGCATTTTTCGGACACGGACATCGTTCACGGCGACATCGAAATCGGCGCGGTTGAACTCTGTCGAAAACCGGTCGGCGGTCGGATAGGAGGTGTAGCGGGGTCCGGACTGGGCCAGCTTGCTAATCAGAGGCGCATCGAAATCGACCGACGCTTTGGTGTGCAATGTAATTGCCGAGTCGAACATGCGGTACTCCGGTAGGCGCGGCTTCACAAGGGCGTAAGCATCGATCGCAATGCAGTCTACAAAGACGGTAATCAAAAAACCTTGATGCAAATCAAAACAGAATCTTTCGTCAATTGTGCCGACTGCTTTAAATCCCGAGCAAAGCTACCGCTAGCGGAAAAAATTCGATCGGTATCAAGGCATGAGGCGCGTGCAAGATCCATAGCAATGGGACCTTGACGGTGCGATGCGGTTTCCGGCCCATCACGCGGTCGGTCAATATTTAATCAGCGCCAACAGCGGAGACAAAAGAACCGAACATCCGCAACGTTTTGACATGCATCAAGGATTTTTACCGCAGGGGCGTTCAGCCTCTATGCAGCCTGGCGAATCATCGCAATCGGATTGGCAGGCGCCTGTCAAACGGAGAAATCATGTTCAAGACCATACTCGTACCAACCGACGGTTCAGCGCTGTCCTGCAAGGCGATTGATGCGGCAGTTGACTTCGCTGCATTCGCCGGTAGCAAAATAGTTGGCCTATCCATCGCCGAGCCCTATCCTTATTCCACACTGTCAGAAGGCGCAATGCTATTCGACGCCACTCTGTATCAGGAACAAATGATCCAGATGGCACAATTGCACGTGCAGAAAATTGCCGATGCTGCCAAAGTCGCCGGCGTCCCCTGCGAAACCGTGGTGAGCCAATCATTCAGCCCGTCCGATGAAATCGTTCATGTCTCCCAACAAAAAAACTGCGATGTGATTTTCATGGCCTCGCACGGCCGCAAGGGCTTGAACCGATTATTTGTCGGTAGTGAAACCCAGAAGGTGCTGGCACACTCGCAACTACCGGTACTGGTGTATCGCTGAATTTTTCAGGACCTGCCTGGTTACACGATGCGCCCGACAGCGGCGGCGTGAAATTCAAAATCACAATGCGGCTACGATGCGCCGTGCAAGGGGTACCATGGATGCCACGCCGATCAGGAGGACCGCGCATGCAATCCAACGCCTCTGCAGTACCCGCACCGGACACGCTTGCTGCCCTGTTCACATGGCGGGTCGATCAGTCTCCTGACGGAGAGGCGTATCGCGAATTCGACGCCGTCCTGGGTCAGTGGAACAGCCACACCTGGGCCCAGATCGGCACGCAGGTCCGCTGCTTTCGGCAGGCGATGGGCGGCGAACAACCTGACGTCGGCGCACGCGTCGCGATTTTGCTGCCCAATGGCGTCACCGCAGTTTGCGTCGATCAGGCTTGCCTTTCGGCCGGCCTGGTGCCGGTGCCGATGCACACCATCGATAATCCCGCCAGCATCGCTTACATCGTCGGCGACAGCGACGCTACGCTTCTCGTACTGTCGCAGCGCAGTCAGTGGGAGGCGATCGCATTGATCGGAGTGGCGATGCCGTCTCTGAAACTGGTCGTTATCGTCGGCGAAACGGTCGGACGAGTTGTCGAGCAGAATCACCGCGGCATGGAGACGGTCGGGCTGCAAGCGTGGCTGGCTGCAGCACCAACCATGCCCGCCCATGTTGCTCCGACAGCCGGCGCCACAGCGCTGGCGGCGATCGTGTACACGTCCGGAACCACGGGTAGGCCCAAAGGGGTCATGCTGACGCACCGGAACGTGATGGCAAACGTGCGCGCCGTGTTGTCCCGCGTCGCGGCGACCGAAACCGACCTGTTTCTGTCGTTTCTGCCGTTGTCGCACACGTTTGAGAGAACCATCGGCTATTACCTGCCGATCGCCGCAGGCAGTTGCGTGGCCTTTGCCCGTTCGGTGCCATTGATCGCCGAGGATCTGAGGCGCGTGCGCCCTACCGTGCTGGTTTCGGTGCCGCGCATCTATGAACGTTTTTATGCCAAATTGCAGGAAACCCTGCTATCGTCAGGGCCCATGACACGGTGGCTGTTTACGCTCGCGCAAACCATCGGTTGGCGTCAATTTTGCCGGACCCAGAAGATACCCTTTGCCGATAACACGCCGCATTGGCGCGACCAAATGCTTGCACCACTTTTGCATCGACTGGTTGCACGCAAGCTGCTGGCTAACTTCGGCGGTAGACTGCGCTGCGCCGTAACGGGCGGTGCACCGATGTCGCAAGCAGTGGCTGAGTGCTTTCTCGCCCTTGGATTGCCGCTGATACAGGGGTACGGCATGACCGAGACGTCACCCGTAGTCAGCGCCAATGCTCTTGATGACAACTGGCCCGTCACGGTCGGTCGGGTAATCGATGGTGTGTCGGTGCGCATCGGCGAGAACAAGGAGTTGCAAGTGCGTGGCGACAGTGTCATGCAGGGTTACTGGAAGCGGCCCGAGGAGAGCGCTCGCGCACTGACCGCAGACGGCTGGCTGCGCACCGGCGATCAGGCCAACATCGACGATGGTCGCATCCGCATCATCGGTCGTATCAAGGAAATCCTGGTGACCTCGACCGGCGAAAAGATTTCGCCGGTCGATCTGGAACTGGCAATCACCACCAACCCGCTCTTCGAACAAGCGTTGATAGTGGGCGAAAATCGACCGTTCATTGCGGCGTTTGTTGTCCTCAACGCCGCGTTGTGGCGCGAGATGATGCAGGACATGGCGCTCAACGAAAGCGATAGCGCCGTACTCGAACGCGACGCGGTGCGAAATGCCGTACTGACCAGAATTCAGACGGCGACGCATGGTTTTCCCAGCTACGCAATACCGCGCTCGGTACGGCTTACGCTCACCCCTTGGTCGATTCAAAACGGCTTGATGACGCCGACACTGAAGCTGAAACGCACCGCGCTGCTCGAATTTTTCAGGCCACAAATTGCCGATATTTATTTGAAAGCGGCCGAGATCCCAAATCCGCGAAAGCCTTGATACGTCAGCCCGAACACCACATCATTGGCGCGGCAGCGTGTTTGCGCAGGCTGACAATTGCCAGGCCCGCCACTTTCCTGCCGCGATGTGATGGCTCGATCAGATCCGCCAACGTCACACCGTCGAACACGTCCAGATAGGCGGCAGTGGCCGCGTACAGTGCACCTTTCAGAACACAAGCTGGTACGTAAATTCAGGCAGCATTTCCGAGTTCGAAACATTCCGCCTTATAAAAATCGCTTCCGGTATTGCG
>JAYVEF010000157.1:0-4072 GCA_043748965.1 Burkholderiales bacterium | reverse complement strand
CAAGGCCTGCCTGAACCGCTATGCTGCCGATGGCTTGCGGCTGATCGAGGTCGACAAGGATGATCTGGCCGACTTGGCCGACATTGTCGATCTGGTGGCGACGCGGCCCGAACGCTTCATCCTGTTTTGCGACGATCTGTCGTTCGAAGAAGGTGAGCACGGCTACAAGGCACTAAAAGTCGCGCTCGATGGCAGCATTGCCGCCCAGTCCGATAATGTCTTGATTTATGCTACCTCGAACCGGCGCCACTTGATGCCCGAACGCATGTCCGACAATGCCACTTACCGCCACGACGACGATGGTGACTTGCATCCTGGCGAAAGCGTCGAAGAAAAAATCTCACTGTCCGAACGCTTCGGCTTATGGGTAACTTTTTATCCATTCAAGCAGGATGATTATCTGGAAATCGCAGGGCACTGGCTGCGGCATTTCGGCTGTACCGATGCCGACGTGAAGGAGGCCCGCGCCGATGCCTTGCGCTGGGCATTGCAGCGCGGCTCACGTTCGGGGCGGGTCGCGTGGCAGTTCGCGCGGGACCACGCAGGGCGACACGCGGCGCCTGTGCATGATTGAGGAGGCGACGTCGACTGTCAGCGCGACGACGCCAGTCGACGTCGCCGTGGGGATTCTGATGCAGTCTGACGGTAACGTCCTGCTCGGTCAACGGCCCAACGGCAAGCCGTATGCCGGCTATTGGGAATTCCCCGGGGGTAAAGTGGAGCCGGGCGAATCGATTCTCGCCGCCCTCAAGCGTGAATTTCTGGAAGAACTCGGTATCGAAATACTAAGCGCAGAGCCGTGGTGCGGCGCTGCGCATGTGTATCCTCACGCGCACGTGCGGCTGCATTTTTATATCAGTCGGGAATGGCGTGGAACGCCGCAGAGTCTGGAAGGGCAGGCTTTCGCATGGCAGGGCAGCGTCACAGTCGCACCGCTGCTCCCGGCCACCTTACCGCTGATCGAATGGCTCGATCGCTTGCGGTATCCGAACCAATTTGTCGACTGAGGCAGGAACGTCAGGGCAGGTCGGCTCCGGATCGGGTCAATGCTGCGGCGGTTTGCTTTCGTCATCGATGTCGTCCTGCGGAGTGACCGCGGGAATCGTGTATTTTTCTTCGGCCCAGGCACCCAGATCGATCTGCTTGCAGCGCTCGGAGCAAAATGGCCGGCACCTGTTTTTTTCCGCCCATTCGACTTTGGTGCCGCAGGTCGGGCAATCGACTACAGTTGCCATGCTCGGATGCTCATCTTAAAAATTGTTTCAAAAGGTTTTTTAGAATTATTCTAAAAATTACATAAGGTCAGTTCGAACGGTACATCGGCTTCGCTAGACTTCGGTTTCATGTCGCCATCCTGCGATGTAAAGCGCACCCATAGCATGTACTTGTTGGCCGAGATTTCCGGGATTGCGCCAAATGTTTCATCGATTGTCAGGCGCAGCATCTGGTAGACCTTGCCCTGCAACATTTGCTGGTAGCTGCCGGCCTGGGCAATCGTTTGTGCCGAGCGGCCTGACTCACGCAGTAGCCGCAATACGATGTTGATCGCGCCAAACAGTGGCGCCAGGGGCTCGAACCAAGTAGCGATGTCATCGAAACGCTGCTGCGCCGGGTGCTGCTGCCAGGCATAGTAGGACGGTAGATCGAACTCGCACGCGCCGCCCGGAATAATCGTGCGGCCCCGGATACTCATCAGCCATTCGTTGTCGCGCACATTCTGGCCAGTCTTGCCCTGTGTGGCGATCAATGCGGTACTGGCGCGATCGACTTCGGACAGGATCGCGTCGAGCCGTTCCGCCTGCACGTTGGGATTGGATTTGAAGCCGAGCAGGGTTTGCTTCTGACGTTCAAGTTCTTGCAGCAGATCGGATTTCAGGTCGGCGCGACCAGCGACCTCCAGCATTTCAAAAATCGTCGAGAGCGCGACGTGATGTTGCAGCGGATGTTCCTGCTGCAAAAAGAATGTGAATTTTTCGTACAGGTCTTCCAGCCGCAGCAGCGTGCGAATACGCTCGTTGAAAGGGTACTCGTAGACAATCAAAATGGTGTCCCTAAAAAGTTGAGCTGGACGCTACTGCCATGATTCTGAACGATGCGAGGCAAAATTACAAATGGTCTGGTTGGAGGCGGGTTCTAGCCACCAGCGGCGAGCGCAAGATAGCTGGCATGCAAGTGCTCGACCTGCGGTAACAGTGCTGCCGTGTCTGCGCTATTGTCGATCAGGTCGTCGGCCGCCGCGTTGCGTTGCGGTCGGCCGGACTGCGTGGCCATGATCGCGCGTACCTGCGCATCAGCGAGGTTGCTGCGCTGTCGCACCCGTGCAATCTGGACCGCCTCCGGACAGTCCACCACCAGAATCCGGTTGACGCGAGCGCGCCATCGGCCTGATTCGACCAGCAGCGGCACCACGTACATCCGGTAGCATCCGCGCGATTGCAGGGTCGCCTGCTGGACGCCGATACCGATCAGGGGGTGCAAAATCGCTTCCAGGGCCTGCCGCGCTACGGCGTCACCGAACACATGGTCGCGCATCCTGCTACGGTTCATCGCGCCGTCCGGCAGGATGAATGCGCTGCCGAAGGCGTCGCTGATCGGTGCGATTGCAGCACCGCCGGGCCCGGTCAGCTGATGTGCGATCTGATCGGTATCGATGATGGCCGCGCCGCGCTCGGCGAACATTTCGGCCACGGTGCTCTTGCCGCTGCCGATGCCACCGGTTAGCCCAACCGAAAAAGTGCTGGTGGTGGCTGCACTCACGCCACGAACTGCAGGTATCTTTGCGTCAGTGTATCGCCGAACAGCAGCGCCAGAAACCCGGCTGCTGCGAGGTAAGGGCCAAATGGAATCGGTTTGTCGCGGGCGCGCTTGCTGAACACAATCAGCGAGATCCCGACAATGGCACCGACCAGGGACGACATCAAAATAATTGAGGGCAGCATTTTCCAGCCTAGCCAGGCACCCAGTGCGGCCAGTAATTTGAAGTCGCCATAGCCCATCCCTTCCTTGCCGGTAATCAGCTTGAAGGCCCAGTAGATCGACCACAGGCACAGATATCCGGCTGCGGCGCCGATCACGGCTTCGTGCAGCGGTACAAAGACTCCATGCAGATTGAGTAGCAGGCCAGCCCACAACAACGGAAAAGTCAGATCGTCGGGCAGCAACTGGGTATCGGCATCGATGCAGCTCATGGCAATCAGTAGCCAGCTAAATACCAGCGTCGCCAGACCGGTCACGCCCGCACCGAAGTGCCAGATCAGGCCCGCCGACACGATCGCAGTGAATGCTTCGATGATTGGGTAGCGCGCCGATATCGGGGTTCTGCATTGCCGACATTTTCCGCGCAACCCCAGGTAGCTGATTACGGGAATGTTTTCGAGCGCGCCGATGGCGTGATCGCATTGCGGACACGCCGAACGCGGCACCATCAGGTTGAAACGATCGGTATGCGGCAGTGGCAATCCGCTTTCACTGGCAACGTAATTATCGGACTCGCGCTGCATCATCTTCGGCATACGATAGATCACGACGTTCAGGAAACTGCCGATCATTAGCCCAAATAGTCCGGCAATGGCGGCACCGAGCACAACGCCGGGTGCCGCAAAGTACTGCAATTCCTGCATCAAACGACCGAACCGAGTTTGAAGATCGGCAGGTACATGGCGATCACCAGACCACCGATAATCACCCCCAGCACCACCATGATCAGCGGCTCCATCAGACTCGACAGCGATGCGACCGCCTCATCGACTTCATCCTCGTAAAAATCGGCGACTTTGCCGAGCATCTGGTCGAGCGAGCCAGACTCCTCACCGATCGAGACCATCTGCGTCACCATGTTCGGGAACACGTTGGAGTTTTGCATCGCGACCGTCAGGCTGGTACCGGTGCTGACCTCATTTTGAATTTTTTTGGTGGCATCCAGATACACCGCGTTGCCGGACGCACCACCAACCGAATCGAGTGATTCGACCAGCGGCACGCCTGCTGCGAACATGGTTGCCAGCGTGCGCGTCCAGCGCGCCATGGTTGCCTTGCGGATCACGGTCCCAAAGATCGGTGCGCGCAACAGGGC
>JAYVEF010000156.1:0-4088 GCA_043748965.1 Burkholderiales bacterium | reverse complement strand
ATATTTTTTTCCTATAACTATGTTTCATGGACTATTTCAACCGAGCTGTTTTTTTACCTGATGTTTCCGCTGCTGGTGACGCGACCGGTGCGCTGGATTATGTTGGTGATCGTACTCGCGCTGGCGCTGGTGGCAGCGCTCGGATGGACGGCCGACCAGGCCGATCTGGCCACATGGGACCCCGTCGGTAATCAAATATCGGCAACCGGATTACTGTATGTCAATCCGCTCGCGCGCGTTGCCGAATTTTTAATCGGCATGGCGAGTGGGCGTTTTTTTTTGCGGCGCTGCGAGGTTGGCAGCCGGTCCGCGTTGCGTTGGTCGATAGTTGAAATTCTTGTGCTGGCGGGATTTTTCGCAGGTTACCGAATGCTGCAGGATGGCTTCGCCCCGATGGTGCACGGCGTTCTGTTGCGCGGCGGATTCACCGACTTGCCGTTAGGAGCGGGCGCGGCCGAAACTGGTCTGCTGGAACAGATCAGTCCGTTCGCCAGCCTACTGGTGACCGAGTGGGCCGATCACGTCGGACTGACGCCTCTGGCGGCGCTGGTAATTTATGTCTTTGCACATCAGCGTGGTGTGGTGTCCGGTGTCCTGTCCCACCGCTGGCTGATATTTGCCGGCGAAAT
This sequence comes from Burkholderiales bacterium, assembly GCA_043748965.1. Classification (GTDB taxonomy): domain Bacteria; phylum Pseudomonadota; class Gammaproteobacteria; order Burkholderiales; family Burkholderiaceae_D; genus Actimicrobium. The sequence goes on along the minus strand of JAYVEF010000156.1, from coordinate 3,459 downwards.
CAGCTTTGCGCTGTACTTGCTGCACCAGTTAGTATTGCGCGCGCTGCAGCAGCATGTCCATCAGCTTGGCGGCGTGGAGTTTGTGTTGTACCTGGTCGCCGTGCTGCTCTTGGCTGCGCTACTCCATCTGCTGGTCGAAAAGCCGGCACGGCGGTGGCTGGTGCGGCGCTTCGATTGCGCTGCTGCGCCAGGCGCTAAGGCTTGATGCACACAGCCGTGCTTATAATCATACATTCACCCATCTAACCAGATAATCATGATTTGCCATTTATCGACGGTTCGCAACTGATGCGTATTCTGCTGGCCGAAGACGACCTGATGATAGGCGCGGCGATACGGTCTGCCCTGCGTGGCGACGGCTTTGCGGTGGACTGGGTTCAGGACGGCAACGCTATCGAACAGGCGTTAGCGCTTGAACACTTTGATCTGGTGCTGCTCGATCTTGGTTTGCCGGACAAGGATGGGCTGGCGGTGCTGCAAGCAATACGGCGTGCCCGGCGCGCACTGCCGGTAATCATCATCACTGCGCGCGATGGCATCGGTGCGCGTATCGCAGGGCTCGATGCCGGTGCCGACGATTATGTAATCAAGCCGTTCGATCTGGATGAACTGGCGGCACGGATACGTTCGACGCTGCGACGCAGCGCCGGACAAGCCGGCGCTGAAATCGAGTTGCATGGCGTGCGCTTCGATCCAGCCACCCGCGCAGTGCAACGTGATGGTCAGTCGGTGGCGCTGTCGGCGCGGGAGTTTGCGATCGTCGATGCACTGCTGCTACGCCCCGGTGCGATCTTGTCGCGCGCACAGCTTGAAGAGCGCCTGTATGGCTGGGGCGATGAAGTTGAAAGCAATGCCGTCGAAGTGCATATCCATGGCATCCGTCGCAAGCTCGGCACCAATTTCATTCGCAATGTTCGTGGCGTCGGGTATTTCATTGCCAAACCGGAGCCTGCAGCATGACGTCGATCCGGGCCCGTCTGTCGGCTCTGCTACTACTGGCCGCGGGCGTGACTGCGCTCGCGCTCGGCTTGGTGACCTATCGCCACACACTGCTTGAAAATGAAGCGCTGTTCGACTACCAGTTGCGCCAGATCGCACTGTCCTTGCGCGACCAGGGTGTAGTCGACAACCCGGTCGGGGTCGATGGTAATGACCCGCTCGAAGTCGTGGTGCAGATTTGGGCGGCCAGCGGCACCATGCTTTATCTATCCCGCCCGGGTGATCCATTGTTTTCTCAGGCGGTACTAGGTTATACCGATGTCGTTGCGGGCCAGCGGCGCTGGCGCGTCTTCAGCCTGGCCGCGCACGATCGCGTGATTCAGGTGGCGCAACCACTGGCATTGCGGCGTGACCTGGCTGCAGCGGCGGCGCTCGGTAGTTTGTGGCCCTTGTTAGCTTTCGCGCCGTTGATGGCGCTGCTGATCTGGTGGCTGGTGGGGAACTCTCTGGCGCCATTGCGGCGGCTGGCACACGACCTTGCAACACGCGACGCCGGCAGTCTCGAACGGCTTGCCGATACCGGTTTGCCGGACGAGATCGCGCCCTTGGCGCAGGCCCTGAATGCCTTATTGGCGCGTCTGCAAAAAGCCTTTACGCATCAACGCGGCTTTGTTGCCGACGCGGCGCACGAGTTACGCTCGCCACTCACCGCGCTGAAGCTGCAGCTGCAATTGTTGGAGCGTGCCATCGATGCCGACGCACGCCGCGAAGCGTTGCACCAGTTGCATGCGGGCGTTGACCGTGCCGCTCACCTGATAGCACAGCTGCTCACCGCCGCACAGACCGATCCGAACGACACCGCAGCACAGCCCGCCCCGCTGGATTTTTCCGAATTGGTACGTCAGTCGATTGCCGAAATATTCGTATTGGCAGAAACCCGCAATATTGACCTGACGCTGGAAGCCCCCGCTAGTTGCGTGCTGTCGGGGGATGCGCCGCGGCTGCAAATTCTGGTACGCAATCTGATCGACAACGCGTTGCGTTACGCGCCGGAAGGCGGCTGCGTGCAGGTCGCGGTAGTCGCTTCCGATACGCAGGTGACACTGGGCGTCGACGATAACGGTGCCGGTCTCGCAGCGTTTGATTCACAGCGCGCCTTCGACCGGTTTTATCGTGGTCGAACCAACGATCAAAGCGGCAGCGGACTGGGCTTATCCATCGTCAAGAATATCGTCGAACAGCATCACGCCGCGATCGCGCTGACACAGTCTGCGCTCGGTGGTCTGCGGGTTGTGGTGCAATTTCCAGTCGTGCCGGCGGATTCAAAAAAACTGGATCGCTTAAGTTTGTCTTAAGTCTGCTGTCCTATCGTTGCATGGTTGGAAATCCCGACGCAACCGTCACAAAGGAAGCAGACATGAACATGAGATCGATGGTATTTGCGCTCGTCGCTGCGGGCGTTTTTACCGGCACGGCAAGTGCGGTGAGCTGGAGTCCGTCCGACTGGTTTGCCCAGAACAAGCATCCGGGCGCAGCTACCATGGCAGCGCTCAGCCCGACGCAGCCATTGCCAGCGGCCGTTGCGCCGATCGGCATGATGACGGCGCCCAACTATCGTGCGATCGTCGAACGTTATGGTTCTGCGGTGGTGGGTATCAATACGCAGGGTGTCGCCAAGATCGCGCTGAACGGTGCAGGGCCCGATGGCGCGATGGCAGATGATCCGTTCTCGCAATTTTTTCGGCGCATGCCACGCCGCGACGTTCCCGTGCGCGGGCAGGGTTCCGGCTTTATTGTCAGCAGCGACGGCGTGATCCTGACCAACGCCCACGTGGTGCGTAATGCCGATGAAGTCATCGTTAAGCTGAGTGACCGGCGCGAATATAAAGCCAAGGTACTCGGTAGCGATCTGGCCACCGATGTCGCGGTATTGAAGATCGACGCCGGCAGTCTTCCGATAGTCAGTCTGGGCAATCCGGCGCAGCTAGGTGTCGGTGATTACGTACTCGCGATTGGGGCGCCCTTCGGCTTTGAGCAAAGCGCCACCGCGGGCATCGTCAGTGCCAAGGCGCGATCGTTGCCGGGCGATGGATACGTTCCTTTCATTCAGACCGACGTGGCGGTTAATCCCGGCAATTCCGGGGGGCCTCTCTTTGATGCCAGCGGCGCGGTAGTCGGCATCAACTCTCAGATATACAGCCAGACCGGCGGATATCAGGGCCTGTCGTTTGCGATCCCGATCGATGTCGCATTGCAGGTGCGCGATCAAATTCTGAAAACCGGCAAAGTGGCCCATGCCCGACTCGGCGTTGCGATTCAGGAGCTGAATCAGACGCTGGCAGAATCGTTCAAGCTGACACGTCCGGATGGCGCATTGGTGTCGAGCGTAACGCCGGGTAGTCCGGCCGCGCGCGCCGGGATCGAGCCGGGCGATATCATTCAGGGCTATAACGGTCGGCCGATCGTACGTTCGGGCGATTTGCCGACCCAGGTCGGGCTCAGCAAACCCGGTGAAAAAGC
>JAYVEF010000155.1:0-4088 GCA_043748965.1 Burkholderiales bacterium | reverse complement strand
CCGGGTAGACCATTGTTTCCACCAACTTTGTCGCACGCCCTTCCCAATCGCCGCCGATACCCTGACTGGCCGTGCGCCGGGCAATCGACGTCACTAGTTTTTGGGCTGCGGCGGCGCTGCCGCGAAATGCTTTGAGTTGGGTCAACGTGGCGCGCGCAATGAAGGCACTCGGGACGATGCCGCCAGCTGCCTGTGCAGCGATCCGCGCGCTTTCCTGATCCAGCACCCGCGCCAGCGCGGCCACGCGGTCCAGATATGCTTGTGCATCGGCCGCGTTGGCAACTTGATGTTGCACGTCCAAAAACTCCGGCACCGTCACCAGCGCGCCATCCTGCTGCGTGACCGGGAACGGCGCCGTACCACCGCCGAAGCCACTTGCAGCGCCACCATACGAAAACCGCAACCCGGCGACCCCGGCAGCCGCTGCGGTATGCACGCTGGCGTGGTGGATCGCGGCGCCCGCGCTGAGCGTTGCAACATCCACGCTGCCCAGCCGCGCCACCATCGACTTGACCTGTGCCGCCCAGTGCGCCTCACCAACCGGGGATGCATCAGCCAATTGTGATTTAAGCGCGACGCGTGTACCGGTATCGACACCGAGCGTGGTCGCCTGAGCAGGCGACAGCACCAGGATTTCGTTGGCGAAGTCACTGAGAAGTGCGGCAAGGCGGACGTCGCCAGGCGTGAGCGTAATTGGCTGCGCCCTTGCAAGACCGGGTACGGTACCGGCGCCTGCAACCGAGAGTGCCATGATCAGGACGTCGCGACGGGAATATTGCGGTGCGGGTGCGGTCATGGATTTTTAGTAGGGCAATGGGTGGGGAGGTGGGATTGATGCGCCGAACAGCGCGAGTGAAGGATACTGCATCATTTCGAGCGTTGGTGTACTTTCGCAATCCAGTAATTTCAGTTCTGCCGCGATAACGCGATGAGACCGATCGAATGGCCGAGTGATGCTGCGATCAGAATGCCAGCGAGTAGAACTGGTTCTCTGCGGACGAGGTTCGATCATTAACGTGGTCCGGTTGGTAATTGCGAATCCTATGCATGGTTTCGGTTCCGGCAATGATGATGCGAGCGCAGCAAAAGGTCTTGAATCCCAGCATGGGCCGCGTGATGCGTTGAATGGCCCGATGGTCTTGTTCGACGATGTTGTCGAGGTACTTCGACTGGCGTAACGCGAAGACAAGATCATTGTCGGCCTGGATGCTGACGATGGCGGCCTTGTTGGAACCGCTCCTGTCGACAACGATTTTTTCCGGCACGCCGTACGGACCGATGGCCCGTTCGAAAAATTCGCGGGCCGCGCCATGGTCGTGCTTGGCGCGCAGCAGAAAGTCGACGGTGGCGCCGGTCTTGCCTACTGCCCGGTGCAAGTATTTCTATGCGGCCGCAACCCTGATATAGGTCACGTCCATTCGCCAGCTCTTGCCGGTGTGCCGTTTGTACCGACAGCACACCGCGGCCAGCACGGGCAGCATCTTGATGGCCCACCGGTGATTGGTCGAGTGATCGACCTCCACATTAAATTCGGTCATCATCTCCTGAAGCTGTCGCAAGCGCAGCGGATAAGCCACGTACTAGTGCATACACGTCAAAATGATTTCAACCGGAAAACGCAGCCGCTTGCAAACACGCCGCAGCATTTCGTTCATCGTTTTTTGTTCAGTTTGCGTTGACCAAACTTATCCTCTTGTGCTTACGGCACGAGGACGTTTGCAGCGGGCACAGGAGCATGCCACAGTCGCGCCACGGCATCCACGATCCCCTCCACACGCTGCTTAGCCAGCGAGTTTTCGCAGCATCGCGGTCCAATGGTCGACGTCGTCGTCGAGCGCACTGACCGGAATCCGTTCATCGCGGCCGTGGGCGCGCAGGTCGTCGGGTACGATGCCCCAGCTGCCATCGACGCCGTAGATCGGCATGCCGATGACACGAAACGGCCGGGCATCGCTGGCGTAGGTACTCATTTCTGGAAATACCGGCATGCCGGGATGGCGCGCCTGCACCACCTGGGTATAGGTGCCAAGGATATCGGCGCGTAACGGTGACTCCAGCGATGGCACACTGTCGTCGTTGCGAGTGACCACGACGCTGGCATCGGCTGCGATCTTTTCCAGTTCGGCCCTTATCGCGTTGGGTGACACGCCCGGCAGAATGCGGCAGTTGATGGTGGCTGTCGCCAGTTGCGGCAAGGCGTTGTCCGCATGGCCGCCGAAAAGTCGCGTGGCGACGCAGCGGGTACGGGTGACGCCAACCTCGCCTTCGTCGGCTTCGATGGCGTCGGCGGCCTTGCTATCGGCGGGATTTTTCAGCCACGCGCGCATCGCGTTGCCTAGCGTACCGGTTTCGGTTTTCTGACGACCCTCGAAATAGGCGCGCATGGTGGCATTCATTTCGGGCGTGAATCGATAGGTTTCGAGTCGGTGCAGTGCGTTCGCCAGTGCATAGATCGCATTGTCGGCGCGCGGTTTGGAGGAATGACCGCCGCGATTGCGCACCGTCAGGGTGTAGCTGGCCGTAGTTTTTTCAGCGGTCTGTACGGTAAAGCCAAGCGCGCGACCGTCGGGCGCAAAACCACCGCCCCCAGCATCGGTATTCAAGCCGTATTCCACGTCGAGCAGGTTGTGCCAAGTGGTCGTACCGTATTCGGCACCGAGCCCGGCCGTTTCTTCATCACCGGTGTAGAACACCACGATGTCACGCTTGGGCTGAAAACCGCTAGCTTTCAACTTGAGGATCGCGACGCTGGTCGCAGCATTGCCCATCTTGATGTCGCTGGTGCCACGGCCGTAGTAATACCCGTCTTTTTCAGTGAATACGAACCGATCGGTCTGGCTCCAATCCTCGCGCTTGGCTTCGACTACATCCATGTGCGCCATCACCATGATCGGCTTGCCGGTCGATTCGTGCGCGCGCCACCGCACGATCAACGCCGCCGTCTTCCCATACGGCAGGACCTGGATGTCCTTGGCATCAATGCCGGCACCACGATATTGCTGGGCCAGATAGGCGGCCAGTTCAGGTACCCGGTCCCTGCCCTCGACGGTCGGAATATTAACCGCATACTCAAGGACAGCACGCGCCTTGGCATGCCACGGGTCGTTAGCCGACGAGGCGAAGGCGAGCGTGGAGACGATCATCAAAGTAACCGGTAACAATTTTGAATGATGCATGTTGGCTTTCAGTGCGAGGGGCAACGTGTGGAGAAGTGGCTAAAGCGGTCGCACCATCATCTGGCTGCCGGAAATGCCACGCGGATTTTTATTATTTTTAAGCATTATTGCCGACCGTATAATAATTCGATTCGATGCACTGCGGCAGTTTTAGCAGACACGGGCCGTATCAGGGCGGCCCAAGTTTTATACACTCGCGTGGCGGTATGGGCAGGTGTCCAATTGACTTTGGCAACCGCAGGAAAAATTCTTCACCTACAATTCTCGAAGTTGGCATCGAAACCACGGAAAATATCGGGGTTCTATCGCGTTAAGCGAAAATCTTAACAAGCGAACACAGTAGGCAGTGCGATTTATAAAAACAGAACCTACCTGTAATCTGAAGCGAATATCGAATAAGCTTGATACGATAGAATTCGGATTGTTAGGGTATGCTGCCTTAGAAAGTTGCGCTGCGGTAAGCGCTTCGAGGTCGGCCATTATTTTTACCCTTGGCTTTTAAAATCAACGATGGTTACGATAGCCTCCCTTTGTGGGTGCTTGTCAATTCGCTTGCTATTAATGATGCTTTCCGCAAAAGAGAGCGGGCGTACAATAATATATTCCGCATTTTTCATGGTCGGTACCGCTGCGCGGATGGTTCCGCCGTCCAGAAGACCTTCTTTTTCGAGTGCAATTTTCTCTCTTTTTTGTAGATTCAAGTTTATTTTCGATACGTCTGAGCGCAATCGCTCTCCAAACGGTTGCACCCTCGACCCAAAGAAAACTAACGAATCATGCGCATACTGGTGAACTCTTCTTGTTACGAATTCGCTAGAAAAATTTCTTACTGGGCGTTTTATTTCCAAGAGCTCCTCATTCAGGGTGATCAACATCCTCGACCTACCCGTGTTGGATTTTAAAGACTCCTTA
>JAYVEF010000154.1:0-4100 GCA_043748965.1 Burkholderiales bacterium | reverse complement strand
CGATGGTGCGCGAAGGCGATAGCGTCTACGCCTGGCAGGTGCGCGACGGCGTGCTTAAAAAAACCATACTTTCGGTTGCCGCCCGCGATCCGCGCCGTGGCGAATTCCCGGTACTTTCCGGCTTGAACGATGGGGCTCGCGTCGTGCGCAATCCGCTGGTCACCTTAAAGGATGGGCAGACGGTCTACCTGGCCAAGGTCGCGGCGCTGAAACCTGTCACGGCAGGGCAATAACATGTTCCTCTCCGACTTCAGTATCAAGCGTCCGATGGCGACGCTGGTACTCATCATTGCGCTGATGTGCCTGGGTTTGCTGGCACTTAAAAAACTGCGGGTGAATTCGATTCCCGATGTCGAACCGCCGGTTCTGATCGTCAGCATTCCCTACCCGGGTGCTTCGCCCGACACGGTCGAGCGTGAAGTCATCAACCGGATCGAAAAAGCTCTGCAGAGTATTTCGGGGGTGTACCAGATTGTCGCCACCGCCAATGAGAGCAGTGCCAGCATCCGCATTGTTTTCAACTTCGACAAGAACATGATCGAAGCCTCCGACGAGGTGCGCAACGCCATCGCGTCGGTACGGTACAAGCTGCCGGTCGAAATGCGCGAGCCGGTTTTGCAGCGTATCGATCCGTCGGCTGAGCCGATCATGCAACTCGCGTTGTCAGGCAAGGTACAAAGTCATGCCGCGCTATCGCGGTTGGCCGAAGACGATCTGGCGGACCGCTTTCGAGGCATCGACGGGGTGGCGGTAGTCAGCGTCGGTGGCGCACTGAAGCGTGAATTATCCGTCTTGCTGCGGGCCGAAAAACTGCGTGAATTCAATGTCTCCGTTGCCGACGTCGTGACCGCGCTACGAAACCAGAATGCCACCGCACCGGTGGGCAAAGTACGGGGTGCGCTGGAGGAGCAAAGCATCCGGCTGGTCGGCCGGATCGGCAGTCCGGCCGAGTTCGAGCAGATCGTCATCAAACGCATCGGCGACCAGAAAGTGCGCCTCGGTCAAGTGGCCAGCGTCAGCGACAGCTTTGCCGAACTGACTAGTTATAGCCTGCGCAATGGATTGCCTAACGTCGGAATTTCGATCACGCGGGCGCGTGAGGCCAGCACCGTGACAGTGGCCAACAAGGTCCGCGACAAGGTGGCCGAGATCAGCAAGACACTACCGCCCGGAACCACCCTGGTGGTCACGCAAGATGGCGGTGAAAACGCTGAAAGCAGTCTCGACAACGTGATCGAATCCCTGCTGTTCGGCGCCGTGCTGACGATTTTTGTGGTCTATGTATTTTTGAATTCATGGCGCTCGACGCTGATTACTGCGCTCAGTCTGCCGACCTCGGTCATCGCGGCCTTCATCGCCGTCTGGTTATGCGGATTCACGTTGAATTTCATGACGCTGCTGGGTCTGTCCTTGGCGATCGGCGTGCTGATCGACGATGCCATCGTGGTGCGCGAAAATATCGTGCGTCACATGGAACTCGGAGAGGATCGGCGTACCGCCGCGCTTGAAGGCACGCGTGAAATCGGCCTGGCAGTGGCTGCCACAACGTTCTCGATCATCGCGGTATTTATCCCGGTAGCGTTCATGCCGGGGATTTCAGGCCAGTGGTTTCGCCCGTTTGCACTGACGGTTGCCAGCTCGGTACTGGTCAGTCTATTTATTTCGTTCACGCTGGACCCGATGCTGTCGGCCTACTGGGGCGACCCGCTGGCGCACCAGCGCGTTCCTCGTCGTGGTCTGTCGGCACAACTTGAGAAATTCAACCAGTGGTTCGACCATCAGGCCGACCGCTATGGCCGCGTGATCGCGTGGGCGCTGCATCACCGCCGCGCGATGGGGGCGATCGCGCTACTCAGCCTGATCGGTGCGCTAATGCTGCATGTGTACTTCGGTGGGTCGAGCTTTTTGCCGGCGGCCGACAACGGCACCATCGCCATTGATGTGCGCACGCCCTCCAGCGGTAGTCTCGACTATGCTCGCCTGAAGGTCGAGCGCGCCGCGGAACTGGCGCGCACGCTACCGGAGACCGTCGCCACCAACAGCGTCGTCAATCCGGGTGGCGGACGGATCTATGTCGACATCGGCAAGAGCACCAACCGCAAGCGCTCGGCGATCGAGGTCGCGACCGACTTGCGCAAGCAGATGGTGCGGCTGATCGGTGCCGAATACGTGGTGCTGGACGACCTGAACAACGGCGCGCGGAAACCGGTGCAGATTCAATTTCATGGCCCCGACGCGCGCCGTCTGATGAGCATCACCAGCGCCTATATGGCACAGCTCGCGCAGGTCAAGGGCGCAGTCGATATCGGTCTGTCCGAGCAAAGCCCGAAGGATGAATTGCGGATCGAACTGCACCGCGGACTGGCGAATGCGCTGGGGATTTCAGCCAGCGATGCAGCACAGGCGCTGCGGGTAGCGTTTGCCGGTGTCGAGGTGGGCGACTGGGTCGACCCGACCGGCGAATCGCGCGACGTTGCGGTACGCCTGCACCCCGACGACCGGGTCAATGCCGAAAACATTGAACACCTGCCGATCGCGGTTACCGGCAGCAACATGTTGGTGCCCCTCGAGCAAATAGCCAGCGTGACGATGGGCAAGGGGCCGGCACAAATTCAGCACATCGACGGCAAGCGCATGATGACCGTGTCCGCCAATGCCGAGGGCCGCTCGTCGGGTGAAGTCACCGCCGACGCGCTGGCGCTTGCCAAGCGCATTGAGTTCCCGCCCGGTTATGGTCTGGAGCTGGGCGGCGCGGCACGCAACCAGAAAGAATTATTCACCGAAATGGCCACCGCGCTGCTCATGGGGATTGGCCTGATGTACCTGATTCTGGTGATGCAGTTCAGTTCATTCACCGCGCCACTAGCGGTGATGGTATCGCTGCCACTGAGCCTGATCGGGGTCGTGATCAGTCTGCTGTTGACGCACGGTACATTGAATTTGATGAGCTTCATCGGCGTCATCATGCTGATGGGACTGGTCGCCAAAAATGCCATCCTGCTGCTCGATTGTGCGCGCAAGCGCGAAGCAGAAGGGGTCGACCGCGAGGAGGCGCTGATGTATGCGGGACGGATGCGCCTGCGGCCGATTCTGATGACCACCTTTGCACTGATCGCCGGCATGCTGCCGGTCGCGATCGGCCTTGGCGAGGGCGGCGAATTCTATCGCCCGCTGGCGGTCGCCATCATCGGCGGCACGATTACCTCGACCATTCTGACGTTGCTGGTGGTGCCGACGTTCTACGACAGCATCGAAGTCATGCGCGACAATGGCATCGCCAAATGGCAGGCCCGCTCAGCATACTGGAATCCGTTAACGGCAACCCTGGTGACCCTGCTTGAAGCGCTGCTGACGCTGGTGTTTGTCCGACTGCTGTATCGGCTGGCACGGCGCGGCTGGCGACGCCTGCGGCCGGCGCACCGGCTTGGCCGGCCAGCCGTCGATGTCTGATTTTGAATCAACCCGAAAAGGCGACGCATCAACGTGACGTCGAGCGAAAATTGCCAGCACTGTAAAGATGACCGGGTGCGCGGGCATCCAGAAGTGCCACTGCGCGCTGCGGGGTGACACGTCTTCCGCAATTAACCCGCATTTACCCATCAACATCACCGGTTTGCTGCCGATTCCCAGTGTGAAACGCATGCCCGTGATCGCACTGGTAGCATCGACGCGAAAGCATTCCGAGGGGCACAGACAGGATCGCGCATCACCGGTACAAAGCTGCCGCATCGAAGTACGAACTATCAGCGACGATAACCCTTCAGACGGCAGCAAAATGCGGGTTGTAGATAATGCCGAATACGTTGCCGAACGGGTCGCGCACGGTCGCTGCCTGAATCCCGTCGCCGACGTCCTGCACCGAGCCGTGTAGCGTGGCGCCATGCTGCAGCAAGTGCGCAAGCGCCAGGTCAGCGTTAGCCACACCCCAATAAGCGACAACGTTTTCGACCGGGCTGACTGCAGGTTTTTCGGATTGCAGGCCGAGCTCGCATCCGGCCACGTTGAATCCGACATAAAACGGCTGATCGAAATGCGGCGCAACACCGAGTATTTTCTGATACCAGGCTCTGGCCGTGTTCAAGTCGGCGACTTGGTAGATG
>JAYVEF010000153.1:0-4102 GCA_043748965.1 Burkholderiales bacterium | reverse complement strand
CCCCCCGTATGGCCCCGCGATACCGTCTGGTGTCCGCAGGGCTGCGCACGGCGTTGCAAGGCAGCGGCTACCTCGGCCGCGCGCTGCACCGTACGGCGCTGCTGACTGGCAAACTGTTGCTGGCGGTTTATTTGTTGTTCTGCCTGGTGTTCTTGCTGCTGCGCTACTTGGTGATGCCCAATGTCGACCACTATAAAAGCGACATCGAACGATTGACCTCGCACGCGGTGGGGCAGCCAGTCACTATGCAGACAATCAGCGCACGCTGGCAGGGTATCCGACCGGCCGTCTCGCTGCGTAATGTGGTGGTTCATGATGCGTCGGGGCAGCCGGCGCTGATCCTGCCAGAGGTCGAAGCAACGTTGTCGTGGTGGAGCCTGGTAGTGGCCGATCTACGCTTGCAACAGCTCGAACTGATCCGCCCGGACATCGATATCCGGCGCGATCCGGCTGGCCATATTCAGATTGGCGGCATCGCGCTCAATAGCGGTAGCCAGAGCGACAGCAAAGGCGCGGCATGGATCCTGGCGCAACCCCGCATCGTGATTCGGGATGGGCAGGTGCACTGGTACGACGCGCAACGCAATGCCCCCGAACTTTTATTGCAAAACGTTAATTTTTTACTCGAAAACAGCTGGCGGCACCACCAGGCGGCGCTAAGTGCGGTGCCGCCTGCAGCGATCGCCGGGCCGCTGGATTTACGCGCCGCGTTCGATCATCCGCGCTTTGGCGCCCGGGTTGCCGACGCTCGCCGCTGGACTGGCGAAATTTACGCCGATGTGCGCCACACCGATCTGGCTGGCTGGAAAGCTTATTTCGATTATCCTTTTTCGATTGAGCGCGGCACCGGTTCGGTGCGCGCCTGGCTCAAATTCGATCAGGCCCGGGTGGCTGATCTGACCGCCGATCTGGATCTGGTCGACGTCGCGAGTCGTCTGCGCAGCGATTTGCAACCGTTGAATTTGACCGAAGCGCGCGGTCGACTCTCGATCCGGGAGGTACTCGACGCGCACGCTGCGGGCGGCACGCCGACGCTGGGTGCGTTAGGGCACACCATTGCACTGAGCAATTTTTCCATGCATTCAGCGGACGGTCTGCACCTGGCGCCCACCACCTTGAGCGAAACATTTACGCCCGCCACTGCACGCGCACCCGAAAAGTTCGAAATAGCCGCCACCTCGCTCGACTTGGCCACGCTGGCCAGTTTTGTCGAGCGCCTCCCGCTGTCGAACTCGCCGCGCCAACTTCTGACAGACTTTGCTCCGCGTGGGTTATTGACTAATTTTGTCGGTCACTGGGACGGTGTGTATCCGGCGCTTTCCGGTTACAGCGCGAAAGGGCAGTTCATTGGTCTTAGTCTGAACGCCCAGCCGGCTCGGCCGGGTCGGCCGAAGACATCCATTACGCCGGCGCAGGCTGCCGTCCCGGCCATTCCCGGTTTTGAAAATCTGACTGGGGCGATCGATGCCAGCGAACGAGGTGGCGGCGTCACGCTTGTTTCCAAAAAGCTGAAGTTCCGGTTACCTGGCTATCTGAGCGATCCGTTGGTGCCGTTCGAGCAGCTTGACTTGCGCGCCAGCTGGTCGTTTCAAAAAAATGACAACCTGCTGCTGCAGGTAGATCATCTCGACTTCGTGCAGGAAGGAGTCAAGGTTGACCTGCGCGGCCATCATCTGTTTCCGCTAAGACCCGAAGGTAATCGATTCGGAGAGATCGACATGACGGCCCGCGTCAATACGCTCGAATTGAATCGGCTTGAACGTTACCTGCCGTTACAGACGCCGCCGCATTTGCGCGCATGGCTGGGCGGCGCCCTGCAGCACGGCCGGCTTCAGGATGTGGCAGTGCGCCTGAAAGGTGACCTGGGCCAGTTCCCTTTTCATCCGGATCGCCCCGGCGAGAAGCCGAAGGGTGAGTTCACAGCGAACGGAAACATCGTCGACGGCAGCCTGAACTACACGCCGAACCTGACCGCCAAGGACGGTAAATCTCCGTACTGGCCGCTGATCGAAAAAATCCAGGGCACGATTGCCTTCGACCGCACCCGCATGGAAATCCGCGCCGACCGCGCCGCTACGGCAGGCGTGGCGCTATCGAACGTTGTGGCGATTGTTCCAGATTTATTGGGCGGCGACAAACAGCTGGAGATCGACGGTGATGCCGCTGGCCCGCTGCAGGACATGGTGCAATATGTCAATGGCAGCCCGGTGCTCGAATGGATCGGCCACTTCACCGAAGAAACTCGTAGTACCGGCGCAGCGAAGCTCGGCCTCAAAATACACTTGCCGCTCGATCATTTGATCGATGCCAAAGTCAACGGCGTGTTGCAGTTCTTGAACGACGATATCACGCTGCAACCGGCGATCCCGACGTTGACCCAAACTTCAGGCAAGCTCGAGTTCAATGAAAAAGGCTTCACGCTGAATGGCATCAAGGCCAACTTCATCGGCGCTCCGGCACAGCTTGCGGGCGGCTCGCAACGCGACGGTGTGATTCTGGTCAAGGCCGATGGTGGCGTGACAGTCGAGGGCTTGCGCAAAACTTATCCGACCCTGGCGCTGCAACGCTTGCTGCAAAAAGTTAGCGGCAGTACACGCTTTACCAGCACCATCATTGTCAAAAAGCGGCGTGCCGAGGTGGTGGTCGAATCTACCCTGCAGGGCCTCGGGCTGGATTTACCGACGCCGCTCAAAAAAACCACTGTCGAGAGCATGCCGCTTCGATTCGATTTGCAAACGCAGGGCGCCGACGATGGGCCGACATTGCATGATGAGATTCGGATTGCGCTGGGCAGCGCATTTACGGCGCGCTACCTGCGCGCCAGATCGACTGAAAAAAATGCCGCGTGGCGCGTCACCAGCGGTGGCATCGGTGTCAATGTGCCGGCCCCCGAGCCCGACAGTGGCTTGCACATCAATGCCAGTTTGCGCTCGTTGAATGTAGATGCATGGCGTGCGCTGGTGGCATCGATGGTCGGCAGCGACAAACCCAGGGACAGTATCGCGGCAGGCGTCGACGGCGGAGCCGATCTGGCCCAGTATCTGGAACCGGACGTGATGGCTGCGCGGGCTACCGAATTGATTGTTGGTGGCAAAAAACTCGACAACGTGGTGGTTGGTGTATCGCGCCAAAAAAATGTCTGGCAAGCCAATCTGGATGCGGTGCAGGCCTCGGGTTATGTGACCTGGGCCGAAGCGCCGGGTGGACGCGGGCTGGGCAAGGTGACGGCGCGGTTATCTTCATTGACGATCCCGCCGTCGGCTCGAGCCGAAGTCAGTGACCTGCTGGAAGGCAAGAACAATACGACGCAAATTCCTGCGCTCGACATCGTCTCTGAAAATTTTCAGCTGCTCGGAAAAAATTTTGGACGGGTCGAATTACAGGCTAACAACGCTGCCGTTGCGGGGGGTAGTGAATGGCGCATCAGCCGGCTGTCCATTATCAATTCCGACGTGGCGCTGAGTGCGACTGGAAAATTCGCAACGGTGCAGGGTAATAACCTTACCAATTTGGTTTATGCATTGGATATTGCCGACGCTGGACGACTGCTGGAACGTTTTGGCTTTGCCAACGTACTGCGCGGTGGCAGGGGCAAGATGCAGGGCGATCTAACCTGGAATGGTCTGCCGTTCGCACTCGATCTGGCCAGTCTGACCGGGCAAATTCAGCTGGATCTGGCGGCTGGCCAGTTTTTGAAAGTCGACCCGGGTGCGGCAAAATTGCTCGGCGTGTTGAGCCTGCAATCACTACCACGCCGCTTGACGCTGGATTTTCGCGATGTATTTTCGCAAGGCTTTGCGTTTGACGGAATCACTGCCAGCGCAGTCATAGCGCGTGGGGTGGCGCGCACCAGCAATGTCAAGATGCGCAGCGTCAACGCTACCGTCCTGATGGATGGCATAGTCGATATTGCCGCAGAGACGCAAAATCTGCACGTGGTAGTTTTACCTGAAATTAACGTCGGGGCGGCGTCAGTCGTGTATGCACTCGCGGTGAACCCGGTGATCGGCCTGGGTTCGTTTTTGGCACAACTATTCCTGCGCGAGCCGCTGATGCGTGCCTTTACATTCGAATATGCGATTACCGGGCCGTGGAAGGATCC
>JAYVEF010000152.1:0-4105 GCA_043748965.1 Burkholderiales bacterium | reverse complement strand
AAATTGTATTGCCGGCTGCGCTGGCGCTCCTGTCGCAATTCGCCGTTGCAGAAACCACGCAAGAGAGCGCGATTCGTAAAGCCATCCTTCAGAACATGGGTGAGAACGTTCCGATCGAATCGGTCAAAATGACCGGGTTCAGCGGTCTGTACGAAGTACGCGTCGGCGGCGATATTTTTTATACCGATGCACAGGCGAAATTTATTTTTGCCGGGCATATTCTCGACAGCAAGACCTCGAAGGACTTCACCAAAGCGCGGCTGGATGACATTAGCCGGATCAAGTTTACCGACCTGCCGCTGGATGTGGCGATCAAGATGGTAAAGGGCGATGGCAAGCGGGTGATCGCGGTTTTTGAAGATCCGAACTGTGGCTATTGCAAGCGTTTTCGGCAAACCCTGCAAAGCGTTGATAACATTACCGTCTATACCTTTTTGTACAATATTCTGTCGGACGAATCGGCAGTCAAATCCAAAAACGTCTGGTGCGCCGCTGATCGCACCAAGGCATGGGACGACTGGATGTTGAACGGCAAGGTTGCGCCTGATGCGCCGGTCACCTGCGCCGCGCCCAACGACAAGGTATTCGCGCTGGGCCAGAAGCTGCACATCACTGGGACGCCGACGATCTTTTTTGCCGACGGTACCAGGATTCCTGGCGCGTTAGATGGCAAGGGACTTGAAAGCAAATTCGCCACGTTAAAGCCCGCGGTCACCGCGCAGTAGCAGTTGCAACCACCGGGCGTGCGTAGTTTGACGCCTCCACCCGACCTGACGGAGTGTCCATGCTGACCCTGAATATCAACGGCCGAGAAACGATTGTCGATGCCGATCCCGCTACACCGATCCTGTGGGTACTGCGCGATAACCTGAACCTGACCGGTACCAAATTCGGTTGCGGCGCGGCGCTTTGCGGCGCCTGCACCGTGCATTTGAACGGACAGCCGATCCGCGCCTGCATCACGCCGATTTCAGCCGCGGTCGGGCAGCAAATTACCACCATCGAAGCGATGCAGAGCGACAAGGTCGGCAAGGCCGTGCAGGAGGCATGGGTGCGACTGGACGTGCCGCAGTGCGGTTACTGCCAGAGCGGACAGGTGATGAGTGCGACCGCGCTGCTGACAGCAAACAAGACGCCCTCCGACGCCGATATCGATGCCGCCATGAGTGGCAATATTTGTCGTTGCGGCACCTATCAGCGCGTTCGGGTAGCAATCAAGGATGCCGCGAAAGCACTGACTTGACGCACACGCTCGGCACGTCACACGCATCGCCGATCGCCTGCCGGCAACCAGCGGCAAGCTGATCTGCATGCCCTGCAGCGGTATCTTGTTGGCAGCCGGACGAGGCCGTCGCTTCGACCCGACCGGTCTGCACAATAAATTGCTGCAGAGACTACCCGATGGCGAGCGGGTGGTACTGCGTGCAGCCAGCCACCTTAGGCAAATATTGCCTGACACGCTCGTGGTGGTGCACCCCGACGCCCATCATCTGATCGCGCTTCTGCAACAGGCCGGACTGGCGACCTTGCTTTGCCCGGACGCTGCCGCTGGCATGGGCCATTCGCTGGCGCATGCGGTACGCGCCAGCGCGGGCGCCTACGGCTGGATCATTGCGCTGGCCGATATGCCTCATGTGAGCCCGGCGACGATCGCCCGGCTCGATGCGGCGATCTGCGCCGGCGCCGACATCGCGGTGCCCGTGCATCAGGGCAGGCGCGGCAATCCGGTCGGGTTCAGTTGGCGGCACCGGGCAGGATTGCTGGCGCTAACGGGCGATCAGGGCGCGCGCCGGTTGCTGCGATCCGGTGCGGTGACGCAGGTGCCGGTCGACGATCGCGGTATTTTGCTGGACATCGATACGCCAGCCGATCTGTCCTTGCCGGTGGCGCCGTGACGATGACTGCGCCGCCGCGCAAAAGCGATGGTATCTCTTGTACTATTTCAACTGCCCGTCCCTGCTAACGTCCATTTCCCTCGATCGGTCTCCTGCATGAATACGCATTTTTTCAACAAGCGTCTGGCGCATTCGCTGGGATTCGCCGGGCTGGTGCCTTTCGTGCTGCTGTCGCTGGGAAGCTGGATCGTGCATCCGGACTGGCTCGGAATTTTGATTCGGGGACAACTTGCGTACGGGATCTCAATCCTGTCATTTTTGGGTGGAATGCATTGGGGCGCCGCGCTCACGTCCACGCAGTTGACGCTGAGTCAAACCCGACGCGCATTGATCTGGGGTGTGACCCCTTCGCTGATTGCCTTGCTGGCGGCAAAAGCGCTGCTCGGGCTAGGCTTCGCGGTGCTGACCATTGGCTTCATCGGCGCCTATCTGGTCGACAAACGGTTGTATCGCTGGTACGGAATAGCCGACTGGTTTATTCGTTTGCGTTTTCAGCTCACCTGCGTGGTCGTTGCCGCATTGATGCTGACGTTCGTCGCTGTCAATGTCCGGAGCTGACATGAAAAACGCCATCCACTACACCATCGCCGCCAAAGATCTGGCCGCGCATCTATTCAGCGTCGTTCTGACGATCGCCGAGCCGGACCCGACGGGACAAGTGGTGGCACTCCCGGCGTGGATTCCTGGCAGCTACATGATCCGCGAATTCGCCCGTAACATCGTGCAGATCCGCGCCACGGCAAATGGAAAAAAAGTCGCGCTGAAAAAAGTCGACAAACATAGTTGGCAGGCCGGACCGTGCAAAGGCGCGCTCGTAGTGCAGTACGAAGTGTATGCGTGGGATTTGTCGGTACGCGGGGCGCATCTGGATCAGACGCACGGGTTTTTTAACGGCACCAGTGTTTTTCTGGCGGTCTTGGGCCAGGAAAATGCGCCGCACGTGGTCGATATTCAGCAGCCGCCGCAGGCCGAATGCAAACGCTGGCGGGTTGCCACGGCGTTGCCGGAACTGAAAGCCAGGCGCTACGGTTTCGGTACCTACCTGGCAGCTAGTTATGACGAGTTAATCGATCACCCCGTCGAGCTTGGTACGTTTACGCTGGCCACCTTCACCGCACATGGCGTGCCACACGACATCGTGATCACTGGAAAAGTGCCCAACCTCGATTTGCCGCGGCTATGCACCGATCTTGAAAAAATCTGCGCAGCGCAGATCGCCTTGTTCGAGCCGACGTCGAAGCGCGCACCGATGGCACGTTATGTGTTCATGACGATGGCCGTAGGTGACGGTTACGGCGGACTCGAACACCGAGCGTCCACGGCCCTGATTTGCGCGCGGGCCGATTTGCCGACGCTTGGACGCAGCGAATTTTCCGACGGCTACCGAACATTTTTGGGCCTGTGCAGTCACGAATATTTTCATACCTGGAACGTCAAGCGAATCAAGCCTGATGTGTTCGCACCGTATCAGCTGGCGAGCGAAAGTTATACGCCGCTGCTCTGGCTGTTCGAAGGGTTCACCAGCTACTACGACGACCTGATGCTGGTGCGCAGTGGTGTGATCGATCAGTCAACGTATCTTGAACTGGTCGCCAAGACCATCAATAGCGTACTTCGGGGCAGTGGCCGAAGCGGCCAGTCAGTGGCGCAATCGAGCTTCGACGCCTGGACCAAATACTATCGGCAGGACGAGAACTCGCCCAACGCGATCGTCAGCTATTACACCAAAGGTTCGCTGGTGGCGCTCACGCTGGATCTGACGATCCGCGCTGAAACCTCGGGTAAGAAGTCGCTCGACGACGTCATGCGCGCCTTGTGGCAACGCTACGGGCGCGACTTTTACGCCACCGAAGAGGGTCGAGGCGTTAGCGCAGAAGCGGTCGATGCAATGTTCGATGAAATCACCGGCCTGTCGATGCAGCGCCTGCTGGACCGCTGCGTTCGCGGCACCGAAGACCTGCCACTGGCGGCGGTACTAGCACCGTTTGGCGTCACCCTCGCGCCGAATTCTGCGTCGTCTGCCGTGGCGCTCGGCGTGCGTACCAGCCGCGATGGCAACGACTGCAAGCTCGCCAGCGTGCACCACAAAAGCGTTGCCCACCGCGCTGGATTGTCGGCCGGCGATGTGCTGGTTGCGTTGGACGGATTACGCGTTACGGCGACCAGCCTGACCGAGCTGCTGCGGCGCTATCGCGCCGGTGACAGCATCA
>JAYVEF010000151.1:0-4106 GCA_043748965.1 Burkholderiales bacterium | reverse complement strand
GGAACGACAGTTCTACATGAAAGGTCAATCATGATCAGGTTTTTTGCATACGCATTGGTTACGCTCGTTAGTTGTCAGTTGCCGTCGTTGCATTCGTTCTGTGCAGTGTACTGATCGTGCCATTCGATGTCCATTGGTCCGATTTGCCACCAAAAAATTCAGCCGCGGCGCGATGCGGGCATAATTCGTTGAGGAATCTTCTTTCGTTACCAAACCAATGAATCACGCTGACCAAACCACGTTTATTCTGTTCGACCCGCTGGTCGTCGAACAGCCCGCGCCGTCGCCCTGCATCAGCGTATGTCACATGGATGCTGTAAGCGGCCTGTGTGAGGGTTGCCACCGTACCATTGATGAAATCGTCCTGTGGAGCAGTTCAACAGAGGCCGAAAAACGCACGATCTGGCGCGCCATCAACCAGCGGCGCGATCCATCCAGTGACTGAGCGCGCAGTGCAACTACCGGCCTCGATGCGCGTTTTCGAGCGCGGCTGGCTGTCTTCCAATAACGTCCTGTTTATCGGCACCAGCGGCACCGCGCTGGTCGACAGCGGGTACGCCACGCACGCTAGCCAAACGGTCGCGCTGGTCGAGTATGCATTGGGAGAGCGCCCACTCGATCTCCTGATCAACACGCATCTGCATTCGGACCATTGTGGTGGCAACGCGTTGCTGCAACAACGCTATGGCTGTCGCACCCTGATCCCGGCGGCCGAAGCGGCCAATGTGCGCAGATGGGATCAGCAGGGTTTGAGCTTCGTCGATACCGGACAGCAATGTGCGCGCTTCGGCTTCGACGGCACGTTGGTGCCGGGTGACGTCATCGTGCTGGGCGAGCTCGACTGGCAGGTGCTTGGCGCACCCGGACACGATCCGCATTCACTGATCTTGTATTGTCCGACCGAGCAGATTCTGATTTCTGCCGACGCGCTGTGGCAGCATGGTTTCGGGGTGATTTTTCCAGAACTGCAAGGCGAATCCGGCTTTGCCGAAACCCGCGCAACGCTCGAGCTGATCGCTTCACTTGAGATACGTCTGGTGATTCCCGGTCATGGTGCGCCGTTTCTTGATGTGCAGGATGCGCTAGCGCGGGCGTTTTCACGGCTGACGTATTTGTCCGCGGAGCCAGTGCGTAACGCCCGCAACGCGGTCAAGGTATTGCTGAAGTTTTTGTTGCTCGAGCGCCAGCAGATTGCGCGTGATCAGGTCGCGTCGCTATTGGCAGCAATGCCGATGTATCGCAAGTCGCAACGACGCTATCTGCCAGAATCCGATGATGTCATCGCCGAGTGGGCGATCGCGCAACTGGTGAAGGCGGGTGCGGCGCGCGTGGCAGGTGCGCGCCTGTTGAATCAGGATTAAAAACGGCATCACGGGGGTGGTGCCGGATGACCCGCCTCTTCATAGGAACACTACGGTGCGCTCACGACAAAATATTCACAGCACGCGCTGCCACCAACCCCACCGTCAGCAGCGACGCCGCCGACTGCACGATAAACAGCAGCTTGGTGCGTGTCGTCAATGGCATCGTGTCGGTCGGTGAAAAGGCGGTCGCGTTGGTAAATGACACAAAAAAATAATCGACAAAGCCGGGCGTCCAGTTTTCAGAATTCGGTACGGCGCCACCCATCTGCGGAAACAGCAGGTCCGCCCGCCGGTCAGGATGCAGATCGCGCGTGGCAGGCCCGCCGCGGTCCAGGTTCCAGAACCACAAGGCAAACACCACCACGTTGGTGAACCAGATATTTAATGCATCGATTAACAGCGACTGGCCGCTGGCGCCTTTGGCACCGTACAACAGCGCATGTGTCACCGATGACAACGCGGCAAAGTTAATGGCTGTAACGACCGCGGTCAAAAAAATTGCGAACCAGCGAATCCAGCGTCGGTGCAGGCGAATCAACTTCCAGTGATCCGCGCTGTGGGCGTGGCGCATTCGCCGCTGCGTGCTGGCGGTTGCAATCGACAGCGGCAACAGCAGCGCGATTTCGACGGTCGACCCGAGCCACCAGGGCAGCACCGTCAGATTGTTGATCAACACTGCGTTCAGACCGGCAGTAACGAGGATCGCTGCGCGCGCCAGCCAAAAGTCCAGTGCGTGCTTGCGCAGCGCAACCTGAGTGGGCGGCGCGGTGGCGCTCGCCGCGTTGGCATTGTCGACAGGGGTGTCCATGGCAGTCCGTTTCGAGGCGGCTTCCGGTGGCACCGGAGGCATCGGGCGTCATCTTACCAGCCGCCGCGATGCCGCCGGCCAATGTCCACGCATGCATGCTCGACCCAGATCGTCACCGCGGCGGCGCTTCGTAGATCGTCACTACCGCCGCACCCCCCAGCCCCAAATTATGCTGCAGGCCAAAACGCGCGCCTTCGACCTGCCGAGCACCGGCAGCACCGCGTAGTTGCCATACCAGTTCGGCGCATTGTGCCAGGCCCGTAGCGCCGAGCGGATGGCCTTTGCTCATCAATCCGCCGGAAGGATTGATCACATATACGCCACCATAAGTGTTGTCGCCGCGATGAATGAACGCTTCGGCGGCGCCCTGCGCGCACAGGCCCAGGGCTTCGTAGCTGATCACTTCATTGGGGGTGAAGCAATCATGGAGCTCGATTACGTCGACTTCCGTGCGCGCCAGTCCTGCTAGCTCGAATGCTTCTGCGGCGGCCCGCCGAGTCATGTCTGCGTCCACCAGATTGATCGCGCTGGTGAAGCTTTCGGGCCGATCGGTGGCCATGCTCTGGGCGCGGATCATGACGCCGTCGCGGATGCCATGGCGCTTTGCAAACGCCGCGCTGGCAACTACCACAGCCGCAGCGCCGCAGGACGGCGGGCAGGCTCCAAGCCGGGCAGGTGCTCCGGATAAATGACCGGTGCGCGCAGGACCTCTTCCAACGTGATCGGCTGTGTAAACAGCGCATACGGATTATTCTTCGCATGATCGCGCGTCTTGACCGCGACCCGCGCGAAAATGTCGGGGCTAGCGCCGCTTTTCGCTAGATATTCATTGGCAGCGGCACCGAAAACCCGCAGCGCAATTGGCGCAGCCGGTGCGTTCGGATACAACGCAGTGAGGGTTTGTTCAAATAGCGCCAACGGTGCTGTGCGGTCATCCCAGGCTGAGCCGAGCGCGCCAGCGCGCATTTCTTCAAAGCCGAACGCAAGTACGCAATCGACTGCGCCGCAGGCCACTGACTGGCGCGCCAAAAACAGAGCGGTCGAACCCGACGAACAATTGTTGTTCACGTTGATAACGGGAATCCCGCTCATACCGACCCCGTACAGCGCGGCCTGACCACAGCTGAAATCGCCATACACATAACTGGCATAAGCCTGACCGATGCAGGCGTAGTCGATGCCGGCGTCGGCCAGTGCGGCGAGGATCGCCTGGCCCGCCATGACTTCGTATGGCTGGTGCCTACCTGGTTTGACAAACGGCACCATGCCGACGCCGATCACGCGCGCAAGATTCATGATGCTCTGCGCCAGCTGCGTAACTTGCCGACGATTCCGGTCGGGAAAAAATAGACCGACAGGACGAACAATATTCCCAACAGCAGTAGCCAGCGGTCCGGCGACAACAACGCCGACACGATTGGCACAGATCGCGTTGCGCTTGACGCCAGCGTCATCAGATCTTGCAGATAACTTTGCGCCAGAATGAAAATCGTGGCGCCGCAAACTGCACCGTACATGGTCCCCATCCCACCGATCACCACGATCAACAGGATGTCGATCATGATTTCGAACGACAGTGACGTATCGGCGCCGTTATAGCGCAGCCAGATTGCCAGCAACGCGCCGGCCAGCGTCGCGAATACCGCGGCAATCACGTTCGATAGCGTGCGGTACACCACCGTCCGATAACCAATCGCTTCGGCCCGGAAATCATTTTCGCGAATCGCCTGCAAAACTCGCCCGAACGGTGAATTGACGATACGCAGCAAGCCCAGAAACAGCACTACCGCTGCGCCGAACACCAGGTAATAGGTAATCAGCTTGCCGTCGAAAGTGACGCCTGCAAATGGTGTCGGACTGATCAGATAGGACGGCGACAGTACTTCGGGCAACTTGAAATTGAGGCCGTCTTCACCGCCTGTCAGATCGCCGAG
>JAYVEF010000150.1:0-4109 GCA_043748965.1 Burkholderiales bacterium | reverse complement strand
GCAAATTTCAAACCTTTTCATCCTTTCTACGCGTTGGGAAAATCCGGACCTGCTCACCCCACCAATGCGGCGGTCTCTAAGCTGAAGTGCAACACCCAATTCTGATAGGGTGCTGCGATGCGAAAGCACTTCCAAAAAATTCAAGCCGAGGAACGCGCCGTGATTATATGGATGCAACAGCAAAATAGCGGCGTACGCGAAATTGCCCGTTCACCGTCGCGCGCGCAGTAGCATCAGCCGCTAGGTCAACCGCAACCTGTTGGCGAGCCCGGCCGGGATGATGGTGCACACAACATTGACGCAACCAACTGCACACCTTGAAACTAGATGGCCTTGCTGCGGGCCTCGAAGAAGAGCGGGCCCAACTTGGAACGACCGCGTTTCGCTTCGAAGAACGCGTGGCGTTATTGGCTGACCGCGAGGTCCACGCCCGCAATGACCGCAAGCTGGTGCGACTGCTCAAGAATCCACCGCAACTGTAGGCAAGCGGCAAACGTGGATATCGACGCGCGTGCCGGGCGCGGCGTCTACCGGCGCGAGGTGATGAGCCTGGCCCTGAGCGACTGGGTCAGCGCCCGGCCACAGCGTCCTCGTCACCGGTCCAACCGGCGCTGGCAAATCGTGGCTTGCCTGTATCCAGGCGCAGCACGTTTGCCGGCGTGGATACTTGGCGATCCATCAGCGTGTACTCCCGCTTGCAGGAGGAACCGCGCATCCGGCACGGCAATGCAAAATTCAAAAGCGACAAAAGAGGTGCCATGCCGAAAAACCATGATCGTCTTAAAAACATCCTCGAAGTTTAAATGTCAAATCGTTCATACTCACATCAGGATAATATCGTACTGCTCCTGGTGATAAATTGTCTCTACCTGCAATGAAATCGGCTTGCCGATGAAGTCACCGAGCATCGCCAGATGTTGCGACTCTTCTTCCAGAAACATGTCGACCACCAGTTGCGACGCCAGAATCCGAAACTCACGGGGATTGAACTGCTTCGCTTCGCGCAGCAGTTCGCGCAAGATTTCGTAGCAGATCGTGCGCGCGGTTTTGACCTGGCCCTTGCCCTTGCAGGCGGGGCAGGTTTCGCACAAAATATGCGCCAGGGATTCGCGGGTGCGTTTGCGGGTCAGTTCGACCAACCCCAACGCTGAAAAATTCGATACTGAGATTTTGGTACGGTCGCGCGCTAGCGCCTTGTGTAGTTCCGACAGTACCGAGCTGCGGTGCTCGATGTTTTCCATATCGATAAAATCAAGAATGATGATACCGCCCAGATTGCGCAATCGCAGTTGGCGGGCGATTGCCTGAGCGGCTTCCAGATTGGTCTTGAAAATCGTGTCATCGAAACTGCGGCCGTTGACATAGCTGCCGGTATTGACATCGATGGTGGTCATCGCCTCGGTCTGATCGACGATCAGATAGCCGCCGGATTTCAGGTCAACCCGACGCCCCAGCGCGCGTTCGATTTCTTCTTCGACGCCATACAGATCGAATAGTGGACGCTCGCCGGTATAGTGGGTCAGACGGGTCAGCACCGAAGGTGTGAAGCTGGTACCGAACTGTTGCAGCATCTGAAAATTTTCGCGTGAGTCGACCTGGATCGTGGCGGTGTCGTCGCCGACAAAATCGCGCAGCACGCGTTGTGCCAGACTCAGATCCTGATGCAGCACGTTGGGCGCCGGCTTGCTCTTGGCGCCGAGGCTGATTGTCGACCAGGTCTTGCGCAGATAATCGATATCCATCTGCAGATCGGCTTCCGAGGCATCCTCGGCCATGGTGCGAATAATGAAGCCGCCTTTTTCGTCGGGCGGCAACAATCGCAGCACTTTGCTGCGCAGCGCATCGCGTTCGATTTCGTTTTCGATCCGCTGCGAAATCCCGATGTGCGAGTCCTGTGGCAGATACACCAGCATCCGCCCTGCAATCGAAATCTGGGTCGACAGCCGCGCGCCTTTGGTACCGATTGGATCCTTGATGACCTGCACCATCAGTGCCATGCCATCGAACAGTATTTTTTCGATCGGCAGCGCTGGCACTGGCGGACCGTCGTGATTGCGTGCCTCCCAGATATCGGCAACGTGCAAAAAGGCGGCGCGCTCGAGCCCGATATCGATAAAGGCAGATTGCATGCCGGGTAGCACCCGCACCACTTTGCCGAGACAGATATTTCCGGCGATGCCCCGCGACAGGGTGCGTTCGATGTGGAGTTCCTGCACTGCACCTTGAAGGACCAGTGCAACGCGAGTTTCCTGCGGGGTGATATTGATCAGGATGTCTTCGCTCATGGAAATTTGAGCCCGGCTTGTTTCAGTAACTGAGCGGTTTCAAAGAGCGGCAAACCCATGATGCCGGTGTAGCTGCCGGCCAGGCTTTCAATAAATGTTGCAGCGTAGCCTTGAATGCCGTAAGCACCCGCTTTGTCGTACGGCTCCTTGGTCGCGCAGTATAGCCGTATCGCCGCTTCGGACAGGGTGGCGAAAGTGACGTTCGAAGTCTGGGTGGTTTGCCAGACTTCATCGTCGCGCCGTATCGCCACGCTGGTCAGCACCTGATGCGTACGACCGCTCAGGCGCCGCAGCATGTCGAAGGCTTCGGCCGGGTCTGCCGGCTTGCCGAAGATAGTGTCGTCCAGCACCACCGTCGTGTCGGCGGTGAGTACCGGGCGCGATGGCAAACGCCGCCAGCGCACGGTCTCAATCCCGGCTTCGACTTTTTCACGCGCGACGCGGTGCACATAGGTGGCTGGGCTTTCGCCGGGGAGTACTTGTTCGGTAACGTCGGCGACCCGTCCACCATGGTCGCGCAGCAGTAAAAGTTCGAACTCGACGCCAATCTGTCGCAGCAATTCGCGGCGGCGCGGGCTCTTGGAGGCCAGATAAATTTTTTGATCGGCAGGTCGCATGGTGCGTCAGACTCGATGATAAGGATGGTTTTGTGTGATCGACCAAGCCCGGTACAGCTGTTCTGCCAGCAGCACCCGGACGATCCCATGCGGTAGCGTCAAACTGGAAATCCGCAACAGCAGTGTAGCTTGCGCTTTGAATTCCGGGTCAAGCCCGTCGGCGCCACCAATCACGAACACGACATCGCGACCGTCCTGCTGCCACGCTGTCAGCTCGCGCGACAGTTGCATCGAGGTCAGATCGCGGCCGCGCTCGTCCAGCGCGATGATGCGGGCGCCTTTCGGCAGGGCCGCTTCGATCCGGCTGCGCTCCTGCGCCATCGCGCTGTCAGCAGTGTTGCTGCCATTGCGTTCGACCGGCTTGATTTCCTTTAAATGCAGGCGGCATTCGGACGGCATGCGCTTGGCATACTCGGCGAAGCCGCTCTCGATCCACGCCGGCATTCGGTGACCGACGGCAGCGATGATGAGCTGCACTACGGGGCCCGGTTAGTCTGCTGCTTTGGTTTTGGCTGGGGCACGTTTGGCGGGCGCCTTTTTTTCGGCAACGATTTTGCGCACCGAATCAACCCGCTCCTTTTTGGCGGCGGCAGCAGTGGTGGCGCTTTTAGTGGCTGCGACCTTGATGGTTTTGCCGACAGGCTTTTTGGCGGCCGGCGATTTTTTGACCGTTGCCGCCGTGCCGTCAGCTTTTTTGACCACAGACTTTCGCGTGGCTTTTTTTGGTGCTTCGTCTACCGTAGTTTGACCTGTCGTCAGGTGGCGTCCGACTTTTTTGGGTGGTGCTACTTCCTCTTCTTCGTCGCCGGACGCAGTACGTTTGGAAACCCGTTTTGCGGCACCGAACTTGACTTCTTTTTCACCCCAGATTTCTTCCAGGCGGTAGTACGCGCGGATCGCTGGCTGCATGATGTGGACGATCATGTCGCCCAGATCGACCAGCACCCATTCGCCGGTGGTTTCACCTTCGACGCTCAGGATGGTGCCACCATTTTCCTTGACCTTGTCGCGCACGGAAGCTGCCAGTGCCTTGGTCTGGCGGTTCGATGTGCCCGACGCCACCGCGATACGGTCGAACAGACTGGTCAGATGTACCGTGTCGAAAATTTTGATGTCCTGAGCTTTGACGTCTTCCAGCGCGTCGATGACCAGTGCTTGCAGTTTTTTGATATCCATTTAGCTTTTATAGAGATGGTGTTGTTGAATA
>JAYVEF010000149.1:0-12953 GCA_043748965.1 Burkholderiales bacterium | reverse complement strand
GCATGATCCTGGCGCACGAACCAACCGGAGCAGTGGCGCGAGAAGTGATCGAGAAATATCGAGATGCCGGGGGACAGGTGATGTCCAATCCAGTCGGCACCGGACCGTATCATCTGACCGAGTGGGTGCGCTCGTCGCGCATGGTGCTGGAATCGAATCCCGACTGGCGCGGCTATATCTGGGATTTCCAGCCAAGCAGTAATCCGGCCGATGCAAAAATCGTCGCCGCGATGAAGGGCAAGAGGATGCCGCAAATCGGCCGGGTTGAAATCGCGGTCATGATCGAAGACCAGTCGCGCCTGCTGGCATTCCAGAATGATGAAGTCGATCTGTTCGAATTACAGGGTCCGCTGGCGCCGCAGTTGCTCAATGGTGCTGTGCTGAAACCGGAGTTTGCAAAGAAAGGCATCCAGCTGTCGCGTATCGTCGATCCGGAATCGAGCTATTACTACTGGAATATGCAGGACCCGGTTCTGGGCGGCTTTGAAAAGCCCAAGATCGCGCTGCGTCGCGCTATCGCCATGGCGCACAACGTCGACGAAGAAATCCGTCTGGTCTGGAACGGGCAGGCAATACCGCTCGAATATCCGATCCCGCCCGGCGTGGTGGGCCATGACCCGAACTACATCAGTTCGATTCAGTACGATCTGCCCGCAGCGAACGGTCTGCTGGACAAATTCGGCTACAAGCGTGGCGCTG
This sequence comes from Burkholderiales bacterium, assembly GCA_043748965.1. GTDB lineage: Bacteria > Pseudomonadota > Gammaproteobacteria > Burkholderiales > Burkholderiaceae_D > Actimicrobium. The sequence continues at coordinate 12,254 of JAYVEF010000149.1, read as the reverse complement.
ACGGCTACCGCAATCTGCCGGATGGCAAGCCGTTCACGATCAAGTATTCGGCCCGCAACGACAACAACGGACAGCAGCAGTCCGAAATGTGGAAAAAGACTTACGACTCCATCGGCATTCGGATGGAAGGCGACATTCGCCCGTTCCCCGATCTGCTGAAAGCCGAAAAGAACTGCCAGTTGCAGACGCGCACCTCACCGTGGATCGCCGACTATCCCGATGGCGACAATTTCATGCAGCTGTACTACGGTCCGAACACCGGGCAGAACAACAACGGTTGCGTCAAGATTCCCGCCTATGACGTCCTGTATCGTCAATCACAAAAGCTGCCGGCCGGCCCCGAGCGCGACCTGATTTATCACAAGATGACCCGCATCATGGAAATCTATTCGGCGCAGCGAATGGGCTATGCACGCTATCGCAACATGATCGCGCAACCGCGCGTGATCGGTTTCAAGAAGCATCCGATTCTGCATGCCGAGTGGATGTATTTCGACATCGAAAAACGCCCGACCAAATAAGAGGACATCATGGCTTCATACATATTGCGACGTCTGTGGCAGATGCTGCCCACCATGCTGGGGGTGATCCTGCTGGTGTTCATTCTGTTTAACTGGGTAGGCGGCGATCCGGCGTACATTTTGGCCGGCAAGATGTCGAACAAGGAACAGATCGCCAACATCCGCACGCAGTTGGGTATCGACCAACCGTACTATATCCAGCTATGGATTTTCATCAAGCAGATTTGTACCTTTAACTTCGGCAACAGCTGGAGTACCGGGGAATCAGTGGCGCACGTGATCACCTCGCGCCTCGGCCCATCGATGACCGTCCTGGTCCCGCTCACCATCCTTGAAACCCTGATCGCCGTCGGGCTGGCACTGGCGATCGCGTTCGTGCGCGGCTCGTTCGCTGACCGCGCCGTGATGGTGGCCTGTACGGTCGGCATGTCGGTCTCGATTCTGGTCTACATCATCGTATTCCAGTACTTTTTTGCGTACAAGCTCGGCTTGTTTCCGGTACAGGGCTGGGGCGACAGTTTTGTCGAAAATCTGTTCAAGTATTCCCTGCTGCCGATCATCATCGGTCTGGCGGTCAGCGTGGCGCCGAGCCTGCGGTTGTTTCGTACCTTTGTGCTCGATGAAGTCAATCAGGATTATGTACGCACCGCGCGCGCCAAGGGCGTCTCCGAGCGTCGCATCATGTGGGTGCATGTGCTGCGCAATGCTGGTATTCCGATTCTGACGTATGTCATGTCGAACCTGCCGGCGTTACTGATCGGGGCCTTTTTGATCGAACGGTTTTTTTCGATTCCCGGCATCGGACGTGAGGTGATTCTGGCGGTCGAGCGTAGCGATTTTCCGGTGATCAAGGCGATCACCGTGTACGTCGCAGCGGCCACCATGTTCTTCAATCTGTTGACTGACCTGCTGTATCAGGCAGTCGATCCACGCGTTCAACTGAAGTAGGATTCCCTCGTCATGGCACACCCTGAAAATAAAGTTTCGCCGGGCCTGTGGGCACTCGCGTGGCGCCGTCTGCGTGCCGATACCACGGCCATGTTCGCGCTGGCGATCGTGGTGGCTTTTTTGATCGCACTGGCGCTCTCGGCAACCGGATTGCTGGCCGCCGACTGGGCTGATGAAGTCGGTGTCAACTATGCGCCACCGACGTTTGTTGGTGCCCAATCAGCAGCAGAACGCGGCGGCTCGGCAATCGATGCGCCGGCCGAAGCGCTGCCACCAGAAAACCCGCTCGATCCGCTGAGGGACGTGATCCGCGAATTGCGCAAGCAGGCAGGCACCCTGCAACCGGTGATCGTCAATGACTATGGGTTTCCTGATCCGATCGGCAAGGAACTGGCCGAAGTACGCGCTGACCTGGCTAAAAAAGGTGCCGGAAAGGCCGCGCTGGTGCGGCGGGAAACGCTACCGTTCGGTGGCGACAAATGGGGTCACGACATCATCAAAAAAACCATCAAGGGGGGAGAAACCTCGATCATCGTCGGGCTGGTCGCGGCATTCCTGGCGACTTTTTTGGGCACGCTGTTCGGGGCATTTTCGGGCTATTTCGGCGGCAAGGTCGATGACATCTTCAATTGGTTCTACAGTATCTTTACTTCAGTCCCTTACCTGTTGTTGATTCTGGCAGTGGCGGCTGTACTGCAGCAAAAAGGTGTGCTGACGATCGTGCTGATTCTGGGTCTGACCGGCTGGACCGGTACCTATCGCCTGATCCGTGCCGAATACCTGAAGCACAAGAATCGCGAGTACGTTTGGGCTGCCGACGCGATCGGCGCGTCGCACATGCGCAAGATGTTCTCGCATATTTTTCCGAACGTGAGTCATGTGGCGCTGGTGCAGGTATCGATTCTGGTGGTGAGCTTTATCAAGTCGGAAGTGATCCTGAGTTTTCTGGGTTTCGGAGTACCGGTCGGTACCGTGTCGTGGGGCAGTATGTTGAACGAAGCACAAAATGAACTGATCCTAGGCAAGTGGTGGCAACTGACAGCAGCGACGGTTGCGATGGCGGTGCTGGTGACGGCGTTCTCGCTGTTTACCGATGCGCTGCGCGACGCCCTCGATCCAAAGCTTAAATAGGAAACCGCTATGACTGCTCCGAATTTGAATGCTCCCTTGTTATCCGTGCAAAATTTGCGGGTCAGTTTTTTAACCGATAAAGCGCACACGGTCGACGCTGTCAAAGGAATCTCTTTCGAGATTCCACGCAATGCGACAGTGGCGCTGGTAGGTGAATCCGGCAGCGGCAAGTCGGTCAGCTCGCTGGCGGTCATGGGCCTGCTGTCGCCGGACGATTCGCGCATCGATCCACACAGCAAAATCGAGTTTGAAGGACGCGATTTGCTGACTCTGTCAACCGCCGAAAGACGTCGGTTGTGCGGCAAGGAAATCTCGATGATTTTCCAGGAGCCGATGACCTCCTTGAACCCGGTATTCACCGTCGGTTTCCAGATTGCAGAGGTGTTGCAACTGCATATGAACATGGATGCCAAACAGGCACGCGCACGCACCATGGCGCTGCTGGAAGAAGTCGGGATTCCCGACCCCGCGACCAAGATCGATGCCTATCCGAGCCAGATGTCGGGCGGCCAGCAGCAGCGCGTGATGATCGCCATGGCGATCGCCTGCGAGCCCAAGCTGCTGATTGCTGACGAGCCGACCACAGCGCTTGACGTGACGATTCAAAAGCAGATCATCGACCTGATCGATGACTTGCGCAAAAAACGCCAGATGTCGGTACTGTTCATTACGCATGATCTGGCGCTGGTGGGCGAAATCGCTGATTCGGTGATCGTCATGCGCAACGGTGAAGTGCGTGAAAAAGGCGAGATCCACCAGATTTTCGAAGCACCCAAGGATCCGTACACCAAGGCACTGTTGCGCTGCCGGCCGTCGCTCGATTCACGGCCGATGCGTCTGCCCGTGATCGCCGATTATCTGGAAGGCAATGGCGAACCGGCGATCGTCCATGAACAGCGTGTCCGTGGATTGACTGGGTCTGAAGACATCGTGCTGGATGTGCGCAATCTGGGCAAAAGTTTTTATACGCGCGACGGTTTTTTTGGCAAAAGAGAGTTCAAAGCCGTCAAGGATGTGTCGTTCAAACTGGCGCGCGGCAAGACACTCGGGGTGGTCGGTGAATCGGGCTCGGGCAAGACCACGGTCGGACTGACGCTGTTGCGACTGCATCAGGCGACCTCTGGTCAGGCGCTGTTCGATGGTAAAGATATTTTGTCGATGTCGAACCATGAGTTCATGGCCTACAAGCGGCGCATACAGATTATTTTTCAGAACCCGTATGCTTCGTTGAACCCACGCTTTACGGTCGGACAGATTCTGATCGAGCCGATGCGAATCCATGTGATTGGCCGTGACGACCGCGAGCGTGCGGATATGGCGTATGCGCTGCTCAAAAAAGTCGGCTTGCCGGAAGCTGCATTCCATCGCTATCCGCATGAATTTTCCGGCGGTCAGCGTCAGCGCATCGCGATTGCGCGCTGCTTGACCTTGAAGCCCGAAGTACTGGTGTGTGACGAATCGGTGTCCGCCCTGGATGTGTCGGTGCAGGCTCAGGTGCTCAATTTGCTGCAGGACCTGCAGGAAGAATTCGGCATGAGCTATATTTTTATATCGCATGATCTGGCTGTGGTCAAATATATTGCCGATCAGGTCATGGTGATGAATCAGGGCAGCGTGGTCGAGCTGGCTAACTCGGATGAGCTGTATCGCAACCCACAGCATGCCTATACGCGTACCCTGTTAAGCGCGATTCCGAAGGGCCTGAAAAACTGACCGTGCCGGGTGTTCGGAGGCGGGGATTAACGATTGGGAAGCATTATGTTTGATAGGCTACGCACTCTGTTTGGCACGATCGCACCGGCTGTGGATTTCTGTTCGCTGCGTGTGATCGATGAAACCAGCGAGCAGATCACGGTGCGCCAGGACGTTTTGCAGCCACTGTCCAGTGGCCTCGACCGTGGCGCGATGGTCACCGTTGTGCATCACGGCGGCTACGGGTACGCCGCCACCAGTGACTTGAGCGAAGCGGGTTTGCGGGACGCGATCGCGCGCGCGCAAGCATGGGCCGCTGTTAGCGCCGGCAACTCGGTGGTCAATTATTCCAACATCAGGATGCCGCATCTTTCCGGTCGGTACACCAGCCCGGTCACAGTCGACGCGCAGGTGGGTCGCAGCGATCTGATCGGATTGCTGATGCAGGAATCGCTGGCCTGCAACATCGATCCGCGCGTAGTTGACTGGAGCGCTTCGATCGGCACCGTGCACACGCGCCAGCTGTATTTGACTACGCAGGGCGGCGACCTTGAGCAGAGTTTTCGTTATGCCATTCCCAATCTGTCGGTGACTGCCAATCAGGGTGCCGACACGCAAACCCGCAGCTTCGGCGGGCAGTACAACGGCTATTGCCGGCAGGGTGGTCTGGAGATACTGACTCAATCGGGTTTCAATGGTGCCGGCGCGCGCATTGCAGCGCAGGCGATCGAATTGCTGAACGCGCCCAACTGCCCGACCGGGATCATGGACCTGCTGCTGATGCCCGAGCAGATGATGCTGCAGATTCACGAATCGATCGGCCATCCGATCGAGCTTGACCGCATCCTGGGTGACGAGCGCAATTTTGCCGGCACCAGTTTTGTGACGCTCGACATGTTCGGCCAATTTCAGTATGGCTCGGCGTTGTTGAACGTAACGTACGATCCGACGCGCCCCGAGCAGTTTGCCAGCTACGGTTGGGATGACGAAGGCCAGCCGGCCGAGAAAATTCATGTGATCCGCGACGGCGTTCTGGTGCGTCCTTTGGGTGGCACTATTTCGCAGGCACGTGCCGGCATCGAGGGTGTTGCCAATTCACGCGCCTGCAGCTGGAACCGCGCGCCGATCGATCGCATGGCGAATCTGAATATCGAGCCCGGCAATAGTGCACTCGATGACATGATCAAGTCGGTCGAACGGGGCGTACTGATGGATACCAATGTCTCCTGGTCGATCGATGACTCACGTAATAAATTTCAGTTTGGTTGCGAGACCGGGCGCCTGATCGAAGACGGTACGCTGAAAGGCGTCGTCAAAAATCCTGGCTATCGTGGAATTTCAGAATCTTTCTGGCGTGCCCTGAAAGCCGTCGGCGACAGTACTACCGTTGACGTCATGGGCACGCCGTTTTGTGGCAAGGGTGAACCGTCGCAGGTCATCCGCGTCGGCCACGCATCGCCGGCCTGCCTGTTCGCCGATGTCGATGTATTCGGAGGGCAGAAATGATGCAGGAGTATTTCTATCAGTTGGCAGACTCGATCGGTGCACAGCTGCGTGGCACCGAGCAGTTCAAATGCTGGTTCGCGGCGGAGTCGACTGATTTTGTGCGTTTCAATCGTAGCGCGATCCGTCAGGCTGGACACGTCCGCCAAATGACCCTGTCGGTCGATCTAATCGATGGCCGTCGTCATTGTTCGGCCAGCGCCGCGCTTGCTGGCCAGCGCGAAGCGGATCGCGAGACGCTGTTGCAGATGATCGGGACGTTGCGCGAACAACTCCCCGACTTGCCCGAAGACCCCTACCTGCTGATCGCGACCGAGGTCTGTTCAAGCGAACATGTTCAGTCCTCACGACTGCCTTCTGCGGACGACATCGTGCTGCAGGTACTGCGGGCGGCAAGCCAGGTCGACCTGGTCGGGATTTTCGCGTGCGGTCCGGTATACCGCGGCTTTGCCAATGGGTTCGGACAGCGTAACTGGCATGAAGCCGCCACGTTTAATCTGGACTGGAGCCTGTACCTGAGCGGGGACAAGGCAGTCAAGTCGTCGTACGCTGGCGGTGACTGGGAGAGTGCTGTATTCAACGAAAAAATGCGCTCGGCGATGGTGCAGCTGGCCTTGTTGCAACGCGTGCCAGTGACAGTCAAGCCGGGTGCTTATCGGGCGTATCTGACACCGACCGCAATGCATGAAATCATCGGTATGTTCAACTGGGACGGTTTTTCAGAAAAGAGCTTGCGCACGCGCCAAAGTGCGGTGCGGAGGATGCGCGATGAAGGCGTGTGCCTGAATCCCGCGGTGACGCTGTCGGAAGATACTGCCAATGGGCTCGCGCCGGGTTTTCAAGGCGAAGGATTCATCAAGCCGCCACGGGTCGCATTAGTCGAGCAGGGCGTGCTGACCGGCAGCATGATTGCGCCGCGAACAGCAATGGAATATGGCATCGTGTCGAACGGCGCGAGCAGCGGAGAAGCCATGCAGTCGATCGATCTGGCCGCTGGCACGCTGGCGATGTCCGACGCACTGGCGCAACTCGATACCGGGATTTTTGTCAGCAACCTGTGGTACCTGAATTTTTCGGATCGGGCCCATTGCAGGATTACGGGGATGACGCGTTTCGCGACCTTTTGGGTGGAGGGCGGTGAAATCAAGGCGCCTCTGAACGTGATGCGTTTCGACGAGTCACTGTACCGCCTGCTGGGCGACAACCTTTTGTCGCTAACCGCCGAACGCGAGCTCTTGCAAGACAACAGCTCCTATCAGGCGCGCGCCACCGCCAGTGCGTTGTTGCCGGGCGCACTGGTCAAGGATTTTACCTTCGTCCTGTAGCAGTTCCCGGGCACTAAGCGGCCCGGACTATCCGTGTTTTTGGCCACTCTGTCCCGCCGCCCGTGCATTTCGTCGCATTCGACGTGCATCGCGAAGTAGCCCGCACTATAGTCGCTTGGTCAAGCTGATCGCTTGGCAGGGAGTCCTCCGCGGTCGCTGAATTTTTAGCGTATCCGCGTGTTAAACCGATAAGTTTCATGCGATGCTTCGGGTTGCGCACACGGACGTTTTCACCATGACTATTGGTACTCACACTAAAATGAAAAGCGATCTCCCAATCGAACACGCCGGGCGTGCCAACACATCAAAGCGGCGCCGCTGGATCATATCCGGCGTGTTGCTGGTCATCGTGCTGGCTGGTGCAGGCGCATTTTTCATGGCGCGGGTCGGCGAGAAAAAATCCGGGGCCGAAAAGCCCGCAGCCAAAGTCGACATCATGGAACTAGCGGCCGGCGATGTGGTGCGGATCGAAGCGCACGACTTGCGCGTGCAGTTGCCGGTGTCCGGTGCACTCACGGCGCTGCACCAGGCAACCGTCAAATCGAAGGTTGCTGGCGAGGTGCGCGAAACCCCAGTGCCAGAAGGCGTGCGGGTGCACCGCGGAGAGGTTGTGGTGCGACTCGACGGCGCCGACCTGAAAGCCCGGTTAGGTGCACAGCAGGCGGCTGTCGAAGACGCCCGCGCCCGACTAGCGCTGGCACGCAAGAACCATGACAACAATGCGGCCCTGCTGAAGCAAAAATTTATTTCGCAAAACGCTGTCGATACGGCTGAAAACAGTGTTGAGCTGGCGCTGGCTGCGGTCAAATCGGCCGATGCGCAACTTGACATCGCCCACCGCGCGATGGACGACTCGGTAGTGCGCTCCCCGATCGATGGCATCGTCAGCAAGCGCTTTGTACAGCCTGGCGAGAAAGCCTCGCCCGACATGCCGCTGTTTGCCGTGGTCGATCTGTCGGAACTGATTCTGGAGGCGCAGGTCCCGGCCAGTGAAATCCCGCGGGTGGCGATCGGCCAGTCGGTCAGCTTTACGGTGGACGGATTCGGCGCGCGCGGTTTTGCCGGCAAAGTCAGCCGCATCAATCCTGCTGCCGAAAGCGGGTCGCGTGCGATCACGGTGTACGTTGCGGTGGCCAATGCCGATCATGCGTTGAAGTCCGGCATGTTCGCCAATGGTGCAATCACGCTTGAAAAAACCGCGATGGTGCCGGTGTTACCGATCGGCGCCTTGCGTGAAAAAAGCGGCGCGACGACGGTGTATCGGGTCGATAGCGGCAAGGTCATCGAGCAGCCGGTCCGGCTCGGACTACGTAGTATCGATGACGGACTGGTGGAGGTTACCGCCGGCTTGCCGGTTGGCGCGCAAGTACTCGCGGTGAGCCTGGAAGGTATCAAGCCGGGCACACCGGTGCGCTTGCCTGGCGCCGTGTCCAAAACTGCAGCGCCGACCGCCGTGCCGGTCGCAACCAAGAGCTGATCATGTGGATTACCAAAACTAGTATTCAAAATCCGGTGTTCGCGACCATGGTGATGGTTGCGTTGATGGTGCTTGGCTTGTTTTCGTATGCCAGTCTGGGTGTCGAAAAAATGCCCGATGTCGAAATTCCGGCGCTGTTCATCGAAGTGCGCTATCCGGGTGCTTCCAGCGAGGCAGTTGAAAACGACATTACCAAGCCGATCGAAAGTGCCGTCAATACCGTCAGCGGCGTCAAACGGATGCTGTCGAGTTCGTTCGAGGGTCGTAGTACGACTTTCATCGAATTTAATTTGACAGTGAACATGGATCACGCGGTACAGGAAGTACGTGACCGCATTGCGCAAGTGCGGGTGGGTTTTCCGCGCGACGCCAAAGAGCCGTTTATCGCGCGCCAGAATGAGAACGCGCAACCGGTCGCCAGCCTGGTACTGACCGCCGCCGACGGCGACATGCGGGCGTTGTCGACACTGGCCGAACAGGTCGTCGTAAAGCGTCTGCAAAGCGTCGCCGGTGTCGGCCAGGTCACTACCAATGGGACCAGCACGCGGCAGATTCTGATTAACCTGAAACCTGAAGAACTCACCGCCCAGAGTATCGGTGTCGATGAGGTCATGCGTGCCATCCAAAGTACCAATCAGGACATGCCGGCGGGCGCTATCAGTCGCGGTAACAGTGACCTGCTGGTTCGCGTCGAGGGCAAGATCAAGGATCCGCGTTCGTTCGGCAAGATCATCGTGGCGCGCCGCGCGAATGGTCCGGTGACACTGGATCAGGTCGCTGATGTGGTCGATGGCGAGCGTGAATTAAAAACTATTTCACGCGTGAACGGTCAGCGTGCCGTCAGCATTGACATCACAAAAATTCAGGACGCAAATATCATCGATGTCGGTGAGGGTGTCAAAAAGGCCGTCGCCGACCTGAACAAGTCGATGCCGCCGGGCAGCAAGCTGACGTTGATCAATTCCAATTCGGATGAAGTTCAACAACAGCTCGATGGTGTCAAGTCGACCATTCTCGAAGGCGCCATGCTGACGATGCTGATCGTGTTTTTATTCCTGCATTCGTGGCGCAGTACGATCATCACCGGCCTGACTTTGCCGATCTCGGTGATGGCGACATTTATCGCGATGCGCGCATTCGGATTCACCATCAACGGTCTGACCCTGATGGCGCTGTCGCTGTGTATCGGCCTCCTGATCGATGACGCCATCGTGGTGCGTGAAAACATCGTGCGCCATCTCGGAATGGGCAAGAGCCATCGTCAGTCGGCCAACGATGGAACCAGCGAAATCGGGCTGGCGGTAATGGCCACCACCTTTGCGATTGTTGCGGTATTCATTCCGGTCGCCTTCATGAAAGGCATTATCGGCCGCTTCTTTTTGCAGTTCGGGATTACCGTCACGGTAGCGGTGCTGGTGTCGCTGTTTGTCAGCTTCACGCTTGATCCGATGCTTTCATCGGTGTGGCGCGATCCGGTCAAAAACCGGTTTCGCTATGTGCCGTGGCTGGGTCGCCTGATGGAAAAAATCGAACATGGTATCGACCGTTTGCACGTGACCTACGGACGGGCGCTCGAATGGGCGCTGCGCTGGCGCAAGGTGACACTGCTGACCGCGCTGTTGCTGTTTATCGGCAGCTTGATGCTGGTGCCATTGATCGGTGGCGAGATGTTCCCCCAGACGGATGAAGGCTTCATCAATTTGCAGTTCAAGACCGCAGTCGGATCGAGCCTGTCGTACACCAACGAGAAGGTCCATCAGATCGAGGATGCATTGAAAGCCTTCCCGGAAATTGCCACCATGATCACTACCGTGGGAGGTAGCGACGGCCCGCACATGGCGGAACTCAAACTGAAGCTGACTGACCGAAAGTTGACCCATCGGCGCAAGCAGAAAGACATTGAAGAGGCCATCCGCGCGCGTCTTAAATCGATTGCCGGCATTAGCCAGACGGCCGGTTTTGGCGGTGGAATCTATATTGCGATTCTGGGTCAGGATATTGAAAAGCTCGACGACGTGGCACGACAACTCATGCAAAAACTCGGCAAGGTCAAAGGGATCGTCGACCTGGAGAACAGCCTCGCTGCGGCAACACCTTCAGTGGTCGTCAAAGTAAACAACGAGCGCGCCAGCGATCTCGGTTTGAGTCTACAGCAGATCGGCGCGGCACTGCGACCGTTTGTGGCGGGCGACACGACCAGTTACTGGCTAGCTCAGGACGGTCAAAATTACGAAGTGAACGTACAGTTGCCCAAGCTCGGGCGGGAGCGGATCACCGACTTGGGAAATCTCTCGGTGATGAGCAAAAATGTCACTGCAGACGGCAAGCCGATCATGGTGCCGCTCCGTCAAGTGGTCGAATTCATTCCGTCGAGCAGTCCGCAAGTGATCAAGCGACAGGCATTGCAGCGCCGGGTAGCGATTTATGGGGGCGTCCAGGGGCGCCCCGAAGGGGATGTCAACAGCGAGGTCGAAGCCATTACCAAGTCCCTGAAGTTACCGCCCGGGGTGCGCTTCGACGTTGGTGGCAACGCGCAGCAGATGCAGGAAATGCTGGGTTCCGCGATTGCGGCCCTGAGTATTGCGGTGATCTTTATTTATCTGGTGCTGGCGTCCCAGTTCGGCAGTTTTTTGCAGCCCATCGCGATCATGGTGTCGCTGCCGTTATCGCTGATCGGGGTACTGATCGCCCTGCTGGTTACCGGCAGTACGCTCAACATGTTTTCCATCATCGGCTTCATCATGCTGATGGGACTGGTTACCAAAAACGCGATTTTGTTGGTCGACTTTACCAACCATTCGCAGCGTGACGGCATGAGTCAGCACGATGCGATTCTGAACGCCGGGCAGGTTCGACTGCGACCGATTCTGATGACCACGATGGCGATGATTTTTGGCATGCTGCCGATGGCGCTCGGGCTCGGCGATGGCGGTGAGTCACAGGCGCCGATGGGACGGGCGGTGATTGGCGGAGTGATCACATCGACGTTATTGACGCTACTGGTAGTGCCGGTCGCATACACTTGGCTGGACCGCTGGGGCCGCCGCGCGACACGGTATTTTCGCGGCGCTGATGACGATATGGAGCACCCGGCGCTGGTCGAAGTCGGCCTGACAGAATAGGCGCTATCGTGCCGCGCCTGCGGCCGGTTCGGTGACCTCAACCGCCAGTGCGCGTGCGATATGAAATGCGGCGCGGGAAACGTCGCACGGGATTCACGGAGACGCTCCGGCATACTGTGGCAAAGAAAAAAGCCACGGAAGCTGGTCGCCGGCTAAACCGTGCTGCCAACGCCGGCGTAGCGCTACCGCCGTTTTGTCGATTGCAGCGGAAAACGCTGCCATCAGCGCGTGCTACGATCACTGTCCAATTACCTGGGAGACCCATTATGACCACGCAAGCACGAGAGTTGCTGGAAGCCGACGCAGTGCGCTTGGCGCGTGCCAGAGCCGTTACCGAAGAGCAGTTGGCAATTGCGATCGAGATAGCCGCCGTAAAAGGCACGGGTGCGGATCAGGTCGGACCGATCCTGCAGGCATTGGCGTCCAACTATGCTGCTGCGATCGAATCGAGCCGCTGACTCGTGGCTTTAATAAGCCTGTTGAAAGGCTGCCTTCACGCCGCAGTACCTACACACTGACGGCGTAGCCATTGCCG
>JAYVEF010000148.1:0-13046 GCA_043748965.1 Burkholderiales bacterium | reverse complement strand
CCGGTGTCCCGTACCGAGATCAAAACACTGTCACCATCCTGCCATGCCGAGAATTTGATCTGGCCCCCCAGGTACATGTACTTGGCAGCATTGGTCAGCAAATTACTGAAAACCTGCGTCAACCGGGTCGGGTCAGCATTCAGCCATAGCGGCTGTTCCGGCCATTCAATCGCAAGCGAGTGCCCCGCTGCGTCGATAAATGGCTGGGATGCCTCGAGTGCCGCGGTGGCAACGTCCTGAAAGGTAACGCGCTCACGTCTCAAAATGATCTTGCCGCTGCTGATGCGCGAGACATCGAGCAAATCGTCAATCAGGCGCACCAGATGCCCCACCTGGCGTTCCATCACCGGGAGAGTTCGGGCCGCGATATCGGTTTGCGGCGATAGTTTGAGCAGTTGCAAACCGGTGCGAATCGGTGCCAGCGGGTTGCGCAACTCGTGTGCCAGCGTCGCCAAAAATTCATTCTTACGCTGGTCTTGCTCTAAAAGATGTTGCTCGTAAGCCTGGCGGTCGGTGATGTCATGCGTGACACCCAGTACGGACTCGACCTGTCTGAGTTCGTTGAACTCGGGCATCAGTCGGCAGGAAAAATATCGCGGTCCCTGCAAGGTCGGCGAACAAAAGTCAAGCGACTGTTGCTCCTGATGGTCGAACACGTGGACAATCGCCTTTTCCCATTCATCGCACAGCTCTTCTGGCATACCCAGTTCGCGGTTGGTTTTTCCGACAATTTCTGTCACCGCACGGCCGGTGATTTTTTCGACGACTGAATTGACGAATACATGCTGGAACTTGCGGTTAAACCGCGCCAGGATATCCGGCGTATTTTCAGTCACGTTGTGCAGCTCGCGCTGGCGCCGGGCCAGCTCCTGGGTGACCCGCACTTCAGCCGTGCGGTCAACGCCGTGCATAAGAATACTCGATACCTGTCCATCTGCTTCACGCACGGGCAGGTAGGCCAAATCGACAAAAATATCGATCAGGCTTTCATCCGGCCCGGGCTTCAGACGGATCACCACTGATTTGGCTTCAAATGCCTTGCCGGTTCGGTATACCTCTTCGAGCAAGGCAGGAAAAGGCTGATCGACGGTCTCCGGAAACGCTTCCAGAAAGGTTTTTCCAATAATCTCCGATCCACGCATGGCCACGTCGAAGTAGGCCTGGTTAGCCAGCTGAAAAATAAAACTGGGTCCTACCAGCACGGCTGAAAACGACGGCATTATCTGCATCATTTCCGACAGCTGGCGCTCCTTGGCCAGCAGGCTGCGTTCTGCCCGCGCATGTTCTATTGCGGTCCACGTGCGCCCTGCGATCTCGCACGCGATCAATATATCTTCTGTGCTCCAGAGACGTGGTGTTTTTTGATGAACGCTCAGCACCGCAACCAGGTGGCCGTTTCTCAAAATTGGCGTGGCCAGATAAGCCACTATTTCCAGCGCAGCATAGGCGGCCTTTTCGCTGTCCGAGTAGGCGGCATCCTCGCGCACGTCGGCTACCACAAGGCTTTCCCCTGACATCAATCTCGACCACAGTGTTGGGCCATAGTCGTTGACACTGTAGACACCGTCCATCTGCTGCACGCCGCTCACGTAGCTCGGCCCGACCACAACGGTTTCTGCCTTATCCGCTTCGCTGTACATGACCCTGTTAGCCTTCAGGTGCAGACCCAATAGCTGAGAGGCTACGCGCTTGAGTGCATGCTCATCGTTGAGGTCGCGCGTGGAGTCGCTGAATAAGCTGCGAAATGTCTCGCGGTCATTCAACAACTGCAGGGCATCCTTGCGCTGGCGAAGTTCGCGCGCCATGGCCCAGCTTTCACTGGCGTTTTCAATCGCGCGCACGAGCCCAGGGGCGGTAGTCCAGTCTTTACCGATATAGTCTTGCGCACCCGCGCGCAGCACGCGCCGGCCCTCTTGCGGGCTGGCGCTAGCGGTCACCACAACCACCGGACACACCGGCATGCCGTCTGGCCCGGTCAGCGCTGCCAGCACCTCGGGCGCCTCCATTTCCGGCATGTCATAGTCGAGCAGGATGCAGTCGGGGAGGTATGCCGCACCCAGCACTGCCTTGATCCCCGCTTCTGCCGTTCCGGCCTCTATGAAGGTCAGGCGTCGGTCCGATCCGCTGAGCAGCATGCGGCGAATTTCGGCACGGTCGTCGGGACTCTCGTCGATAATGGCGATACACCAGGGCTTGAAGACCATTTTTTCTGCTCTGAACATCAATCGACTTTCACCAACGAGACATGCACCGTGGCGCTATCGAGCCAGTAGTGCAGCAACGAACGAAGCAGCCCTAAATACTGGTCGTGGCGCACCGGCTTGACGTGGTAGGCGTTAGCGCCTGCCTGATAACAAAACGTCACATCTTTGGGATTGGCCGAAGTCGTCAGTATCAACACAGGAATTTTTTTCAAGACCATATCGGTCTTGATGACCACTAGCGCCTCACGGCCGTCGATTCCATGCGAATTGAGGTCCATCACGATCAGCGCCGGTAATAACTGCAAACGCACGGCACCCTCACCGCGCAGTATCGCCAGGCAGTCGCCGCCAGTAGCAACCCGGTGGATTGCGCGACTCACGCCGAGCGCAGTAGCTACCTCGCGCAACGTATCGAAGTCTTCGTCCGAGTCTTCTACCACCACAATCGGCGCGGCGAAAGTCGATGGCGTATTAGTTATCATCCGACCTGCTCGTCGTGAAGAAGAATGTACTTCCCTCGCCAGCGACGGATTCAATCCAGACCTGCCCCCGGTGCCGCTCCACCAGCTTGCGCACAATTGTCAAACCCGCGCCGGTGCCGCCACCGAAGTCTTCCCGACCATGCAGACGCTTGAACATTTTGAACACCTGCTCGAAATGACGAGGCGCAATACCGATGCCGTTGTCGCGCACGTAAAACACCGTTTGTCCCTCAGTTCCTGGTGGAAATGCTCGACGATGCGCTGATTCCTGCGTACCTACGTAACCGACTTCCACCCGTTTGGACGCCTTGTCGTTGTATTTGATGGCATTCGACAGCAGGTTGACCAGTACTTCGCGAACCCGAACGCGGTCGCACATCGCCCAAGGCAACGGCCGAGGTGCGACGATCTGTGTGCTGCCGTCGCCGGTTCGGGAGCCCACCATCTCCATCGCGTCGCCCAGTACTTCGTTCAAGTCAACTTTTTCAAGCGACAATTCTTCCCGACCGACGCGCGAAAAATGCAGCAATGAATCGAGCAGGCTGTCCATCCGCAAAGTAAGGCGCAGGAGGCCCTCGAGCTTGCGCCTTTCGTCTTCATTCGCCGGCACGGCCTCCATCAGTTGATGGGCGTACTTGTAAATGCCGCGCAGCGGTTCTTTCAAGTCATGGCTGGCGACGTAGGCGAAGGCATCCAGCTCTTCGTTGCTGCGCGCCAAATCGGCATTCAGCCCGGCCAGCCGTTCGGCACGCACAATCACCAGTTCCATGATCAGTGCCCGCAGCCGGGAGACAGCGTCAATTTCAACCTCCAGCCAAGGCGTCGCATGCTGATAGACCGGCTCGCTGAACGGCTCGAAATTTTCCCGTGGCGCTGGGCGCGCCCCGCTGGGGCCTGTGGCCTGCGCCTTGTCGTGCGGGTTACCGCCCCAATTAACGGTCTTTTGCACCTCAGGCCGAAACCACATCATCAGATTTTGGCCGCTGCGTGACAGCGGTGCCGCCAGCACGCCGCTGGCGACATCGGCAAAAGCGGCGCCAGGCGGGTAGGCGGCGGCGAGCGCGTTGGTGGCGTACACGGGGCCGACCACCACTGACCCAATCTCGAGCTGGCCGATTAGCCATCCACTGAGGGCCTCCAGTTGGGATTCGGTCGGTGTTCGGCCCACCCGCCACCAGCGGTCACGATGAAACAGAGCTGCACCGCCAGCCTGCATGGCACCCAGCAACGTGGGCTCGCCATCGGTCATTGATGCCAGGCCACCTTCCTGCGCTGCGATGCTGAGAAGCTGCTGGTTGACCTCTTCCAGCCGAACGCGATAGACCGCGTTTTCGCGCTCTTCCACGGTACGGTGCTGCAGCGAGGCCACCTGCGCCAAAAATTCGCAGGCTGCTCGCAACTCGTAAGGTACGTGGGAGGCACCGCTGTAACGGTGGCAGATTATCAATCCCCACAGCACGCTTTCCCGGCGCAGCGACATCGTCAAGCTAGCCGCCACGCCCATGTTTTTCGAATATTCGGTAAACATGGCCGACACGCCTCGCAGCGCACAAAACGTCATGTCAACCGGTTTGCCGGTATCGGGATTGACGACCGGCGTCATCTCGGCCAGCTCACCATACATGTCAGGTACTGGACGAATCCAGGTTTTGGCAAAAATATCGCGCGCCGATTTTGGAATATCTTCGGCCGGATAATGCAGGCCCAGCCATGGCACGAGATCGCTCAGGCAACTTTCGGCCACGACCTCGCCATGGTTATCGGCGTGAAACTTGTAAATCAAGACACGATCAAGACCCGACAGCACACGCACCTCATCGGCAAGCGCCTGGCAAAGGCCCTGCACGGTTTCGGCGGTCTGTAGACGGGTCACCGATTTCTTGATGAATGAGTAGTAGTCGGGATTAGTGTTCGCGCTTGGATCCAGTGGATTGCTGCCCGAGCCCCGCTGACTGCGTCCGGCTGCCTCGAATTCCAGTATCACCACACCGTCGATGGTATGCAGCGTCACGTCCAGAGCGGCAACCTCTTCACGGGCTGACAGCGTGAAGGCGTATATCGGATTTCGGTCCGTCTGCTCGGTCGCCAATATACTGAGTAGCCGGGTCGCGCGCTCGTCCCCGACCACGACTGCGACGCTGTGACCGAGCATGTCAAGAGGCTCGTGACCAAGGATGGCCTGCGTGTTTTCGCTTGCCTGCAAGACCGAGAGATCGGCCGCGCGTAATACCAGCAGCGCCCCATGGCCTTGAATGCAACCGGGCGCACGGATCGGTTCGGATTCGCAGCTGGTAATGCTAAGTCCGTGACGCTTGGTGCTGTATGGCTCCGTACCCCATGGCACCGAACTATCGGCGGCCGGCGTGTCTGCGGCGGGTGATGCGGCCAGCGCGCTCTGCATGGCGTTGGTCAGGTTTTCAGGCATGAAGGATGGTTCCATTGTCTAGCTGTCTTTGGAATGATTCGCACCAGTCGCGCAGGCTGACGAAGGTGGAAATCGCGTTGTTCACGATGTGATTTTCGGTCTCGATGTCTGGCGAGCCGCTGACTAGCATTTGCCGCATGCCGTGCCACATCTTGCCGGTGTCATCACCATAGCCTTCAAAAAAACTGCCGCCGGTCGTCGGCGTGATGCCCAGCGCCGCCCGAATATGCTGGGTGATCATTCGCCCGCCCAGCGTAGCACCTTCCATCACGTACAGGCAGCCCAGAACCTCGGCCTGCGTGCCAAGCGGCGGCAAGACGCGGCAGAGCGGCATAGTCTCCGTTATCGCGCCGAAGTAATGCAGGTCTTGGAGAAGATGGGCCGTTTTGTTCAGTCGCGCGGCCAGCGCCAAACGGATGTCCGGCGTTAAGATAAATTCATCGGACTGGTCAGCCTTTTGCTCGCCACTCTCTCGCAGCGCGCTTTCCAGTGGCGCATAGAAGCCGTGGAATTGTTCGAGGCGTTGGCGGTACCCTTCTCGCGTGAGCGAGGTGGCCATCAAGTCAAGAACCTGCTCGACGGCCTCGTGCTCGCCGCGCGTGTCCAGCCGCAGTCTCGACAAAATGGTAGGCGATGGGATCGGCACAACTGCCGCCTGTTGCTGACTCACAGGACCGGCGACCACGAAAACGGACATGAATGCTCGCGATGCTTCAAAAATTTCATGGCGACGCCAAGCGCGGGCGGATGCCACGTCGGGAAAACTAAAACGGTACTTCTCACCAGCGCATAGTAAATTTTTGGTAGGCTTATTGCAATGAAAGATCCTACTATTTCGAAAGCCTTCAGGGCTAATTGCGCCGAACAGCGGTGGTAATCATCCGATAGTTCCAAGAGATCCCTTGGGAATTTTCCGACGCACCTGCCCAGTCCCCCGAATGAATCATTCACATCAAATTCTTTTGTTTTTGAAAAGAATTGTTTCGCTGCAACTGCGTTTTTTTGACCATACTTTCGACGCATTGGAGCACCAAAGCCGGCGTGGATTCTTTGCAGCAGCGTTGTCGCTCCTTCTCTTGCTTGGCGATACATGGAAGTCGCGGATTTCGGACCGATGAAAACGCCCCTTGCTTGCCGCACATTTGTCAAATCTATTTGATTGTACAGCTTCACAAGCGTCGATCAGTCCTACTATCGGTCAAGACGGAGGGGCGCCGGCCGCGTGAACTGTGGCGCTGCCTGACGGCTTGTTGGTTGGTGCAGGAACAGGCGTTCACGGAGATAGGGTAACAGCGCGGCGAAACCCGACGAAACCTGTGCATCTATTCAAGTGTCGCGTGCTCCGACGCGCTGCAATTTTGGCAGCAGGCAGGCTTGGTGTCTTTCAGCACACTGGGATGTGAGCGGGGCGTGGCAACTCTGCACTACAGCGCGATTTGCATCTGTCGGCAATGCTGCAAGCTGGCGTATCGCTGCCAGCGCGAAACGGATGACGATAGAGCGGCAAGACGGGCGGACCATATCCGGGAGCGCTTGGCATGGACGCCGGACATTCTGAACGGCGCAGGCTGCAAACCGAAGGGGATGCGCTGGCATACCCCGGAGCGACTAGCCGCAGAACATAACGCTTTCGTCCATGAATCGCTGGCCGGGGCGATGCGACGATTTGGTATCAAGATCGATGTTTGAATCTGTTTCGCAAAACGTGATCCGGCCCGATT
Organism: Burkholderiales bacterium; assembly: GCA_043748965.1. GTDB lineage: Bacteria > Pseudomonadota > Gammaproteobacteria > Burkholderiales > Burkholderiaceae_D > Actimicrobium. The sequence goes on along the minus strand of JAYVEF010000148.1, from coordinate 6,214 downwards.
TGCAGCAACTCAAACTGTGGGGGTGATTGTGGGGATGACTTTCGATGTGGCCGTAAAAACCAGAAAGGGGTTACAAGTCGAAACTTGTAACCCCTCGATAATGCTGGTGCGGCTGGCAGGAATCGAACCCACGACCCCTTGGTTCGTAGCCAAGTACTCTATCCAGCTGAGCTACAGCCGCAAAAAACAAAATTATAGCGGATTTGATTTGATTTTGGAAGTCCAGATTTGTTGAATCGCAGCAGTTTTATTCGATCGGCGCTAAAACTATGCGAACGCTGGCGTTTTTGCTGGTTTGACTGGTGCGACCGAATCATCTATTTCTATCGGTCTTGGTGCGCCGGTGCGGTTGCCCCGGCCCGCAGGGCCGTGTGCCGAGGCTGCAACTGCCGAGCGCCTGCATGACAGTGGTGATGGCATTGCCTTTGCTGTTGCTGGCATCGATAAGCGCAAAATCGGGAACGGCTTTTGCGTTCTGCCTGAGGGTGTGAAAGAGGGTGCAGCCGGGCACGACTATAAAAAATAGCAGCAGTGCTGGAACAGCGGGATTCATCCCAAATTATGCAGTGCCTCTAAGCGGCCTTTCCATTGCCTGCAGCAAAACTTCTAAGGCATCAATACTGAAGCGCACCATCTGTCCCGACAACACAGCACTGAACGCGCCTGCTTCAGTGCGGGTGATGGTTGCACGCAGTGAGATGGAGCCGGATTTGCCGGGCACGGCGGCTTCGAGATTTTTACGCATGCCTACTTTTATGATTTCCTGCGCAAAGTCAGTATCCCTCGTTGCGGGCATCGGTACTGCCTGGTACGCGGGCTAACTACAGCGGTTGCCGATGCAATCGCCAGATTTGGGTTGGTCGTTTAACTCTTTCAGGCGCGGTCATATCGATGTCGACGCACATTATTTAGTGGTGGCAGGGTGTCAATCGCCCGATGCAACGGTGGCATCGGGATAGTCGCCCTCGGTGGAATGGCGGGCACGCATTTTCTGAAGAACCGCAGGCTTTTTTCGCCCGCCGTCAGCAAATATTTATACGCCACAATGGCTTCCGGTACGGAGCACCGGTAGCAAATTGTTGCGCATTGCAACTGGGTATCCGACCAGGGGCAAAAGGCGTCTCAATACGTCGAATCACACCTTCAATCCGCCTCGTCGATTTGAGCGGACGCCGAATCTGTCGTCGACAGCGGTACAGCGCGACACCGAAAAATCGCGAATGAAACGGCGGGTTAGCGGTGAATCACCACCAGTAGCGCTTTAGCTTCACCCTTGCCCAGATTGCGAATTGCGTGTGCCTTGTCGGCTTCGTAGCGCGCGGTGGCGTGGGCTTTTAATTTACGGGTGGTACCGTCGACTTCGATTTCGATGCTGCCATTTAAGACCGTCAGATGCTCGGTGGTGCCGGGGTCGTGGGGACTCGACACGAGCGCACCACCGGCAGCGAGCGTCAATTCATACCATTCATGTTTTCCGGCGAGTTCCATCGGGCCTAGAATTCTCAGCACGTAGCCGGCGTGCTCACCGGTCATGCTGGGGGTTTCGTGCGCTTCCAGAATCCGGATCGGTTCCGGAGTGCGTGCGTTGGTCGACAGCAGCTCGCCGATGCCGATGCCGAGAGCATTTGCCAGTCGCCACGCTACCGCGATGGTCGGGTTGGCCTTTTCACGTTCAATCTGCGACAGCATCGATTTTGAAACGCCAGCCGCTCGGGATAAATCTTCCAGCGTCAGGCCACGACCCAGCCGCATGCGCTGCAACGTCGCGCCGACTTCGGGCGGGGTGCCGGAGACATAAAGTGTTTTCATGGGCAGGCTTGCAAAGTTGAATAGCTGTGGTTACTATCCACTATATCGAAATTTAGTTCCAAATAGTGGAAATATTACTTCTTGATGGAATCGGTTCCCGCGATACTGCGCTGGCCGGTTCTGGTAATCAGATACTCAGCGAGGACGGCCATGGGCGCCAGCAGCAAACAGGATTTTTTCAGCGTACTTGCGCTTGAACTGCAGCGACTGCAAAGTGCCGGCCTGTACAAGAACGAGCGTGTGATTGTGTCGCGCCAGGGCACTGAAGTGGTGTGCGACGACGGCCGCACTCTGATCAATATGTGTGCCAACAATTATCTCGGCTTGTCCGGCGAAGAATCGACTGTGCAAGCGGCAGTGGATGCCACCCGGCAGTACGGTTACGGGTTGTCGTCGGTACGCTTTATCTGTGGCACGCAAACCGTTCACAAGCAGCTCGAGCAGGCATTGGCTGATTTTCTGGGCATGGAAGAGTCGATTTTGTACGCGGCAGCATTCGATGCCAATGGTGGCCTCTTCGAGCCATTGTTTGACGAAAACGATGCGATCATTTCGGATGCACTGAATCATGCCTCGATCATTGATGGCGTCCGACTGTGCAAGGCTGCACGGTTGCGCTATGCGCACAACGACATGGCCGATCTAGAGGTGCAACTGCAGGCGGCGGTGGGCAAACGGCATGTCGTGATCGTCACCGACGGCGTGTTTTCAATGGATGGAACGATTGCGCAGCTGGATAAGATTTGTGATCTGGCCGACAAATATGGTGCATTGGTGATGATTGACGAATGCCATGCATCAGGTTTCATGGGTACGACTGGACGCGGTACGCATGAGCATCATCACGTGATGGGCCGCATCGATATCATTACTGGCACGCTAGGGAAGGCGCTGGGTGGCGCGATGGGCGGATTTACCGCGGCGCGCAAGGAAGTGATCGCAACACTGCGTCAAAAATCCCGGCCCTACCTGTTCTCAAATAGCTTGTCACCGGCGATAGCCGGGGCCTCGCTAGCCGTGCTGCAGCGCCTTTCGCAGTCCACCGAATTGCGCGACCGACTGCATGCCAACACGGTTTATTTCAGAGAAGCGATCAGTGCGCTCGGCTTTACCATCAAGCCGGGCACCCATCCGGTTGTGCCGGTGATGCTGTTCGACGCGCCGGTAGCGCAGCGCTTTGCTGCGCGCATGTATGAACTTGGGGTATTCGTGACCGGGTTCTTTTATCCGGTGGTGCCGATGGGGCAGGCGCGCGTGCGGGTGCAGTTGTCTGCGGCGCATACCACCGCGCAACTCGATACGGTATTGGCAGTATTTGCACAGGCCGGCCAGGAACTCGGTTTGCTCAAGCAGGGAGCAGCATGATGGAGCGCATTCTGGTGATTGGTGCCAATGGCCAGATCGGCAGCGAACTGGTGGCCGCCCTGGCGCAGCAACACGGCGCCGAGAACGTCATCGCAGCCGACATCGGCCCGCGCAACCTGTACGGCGCTGCACGCTACGAAGCAATCGACGTGCTCGATGCTAATTTGTTGGCACGCATCGTCGACAGTTATGCCATCACGCAGGTATATCAACTGGCGGCATTGTTGTCGGTCACGGGCGAACAGGCACCGTTGAAAGCCTGGACGCTGAACATGAATGGACTGCTGAATATTCTGGAAATTGCCCGCGAGCGGACCCAGACCGGCAAACCGCTGCGGGTGTTCTGGCCCTCGTCGATTGCCGCGTTCGGGCCGAATACGCCAGCCGTCGATACACCGCAGATCACGGTCATGGATCCGACCACGATTTACGGTATCAGCAAGCAGGCTGGCGAGCGGCTGTGTGAGTATTATTTCAGTAAGTACGGCGTCGATGTGCGCAGCATTCGCTATCCCGGCATCATCAGTTACAAGTCGCCGCCCGGTGGTGGTACCACCGACTACGCGATCGCGATTTTTCATGCGGCGTTGCGGGGCGAAACCTACGCGTGCTTCCTGGGGCCGGACACGACGCTGCCGATGATTTACATGCCCGACGCGATTCGCGCCACAATCGAATTGATGGATGCGCCGGCTGCACGGGTCAGGGTGCGCTCGTCGTATAACGTTGCCGGGGTCAGCTTCAATCCGCAGCAACTGGCCGAGGCAATCCGGCGCCAGCGCGCCGATTTCAGGATCGCTTACGTACCCGATGCGCGCCAGGCCATCGCTGACAGCTGGCCGCAGAGTCTGGATGATTCAGCTGCCGGTACCGATTGGGGCTGGCACGCCCGTATCGATCTCGATGCGATGGTTGCCGACATGCTGGCGAACGTCAAGGTGAATGCTGCCGTTACTACCGTGGGGTTGAGCAAGGCTGCCTGATCAGCCCGATGCCGACCAGTGCCTGTCGATCGCGCCTACGAGCCGGGCGCAGCTATAATGTGAATTGGCTTAATCACTTGCGACGGGTGCTGCCGTCGGCGTCCGGTTTCATATCGCACGCCAACCAGCTGGCCCATCGTCTCCACCACCGTATGCATTATGTCTCGACCCGCGGCCATGCCGCTGCGCAATCGTTTTCTGAAATCCTGCTGGGTGGTCTGGCGCCCGATGGCGGCCTGTATTTGCCGAATGCTTATCCGCAGGTAACCGACGCCGAATTGTCCACCTGGCGCGAACTGTCCTATGCAGACTTGGCGTTTGCGTTGTTGCGCAAGTTCGCGACCGATATTCCCGCTGCGGACCTCAAAGCGTTGACCGACAAGACCTATACCGCCGCGGTCTACCGTAATACCCGCAACGGCGATGACGCCAGCCGGATCACGCCCCTGTATCTGGTTGAAAAAGAAGGTGACAAGAGCTTGCTGCTACAAGCACTGTCGAACGGTCCGACGCTGGCCTTCAAGGACATGGCGATGCAGTTGCTCGGCAACCTGTTCGAGTACACGCTCGATAAACATCATGCCGAGCTGAATATTTTTGGTGCGACTTCGGGCGACACCGGCAGCGCGGCCGAATACGCGATGCGCGGCAAGCGCGGGATTCGTGTCTTTATGCTGTCGCCGTATCAAAAGATGAGTGTTTTTCAGACGGCGCAGATGTTCAGTCTGCAGGATCCAAACATTTTCAATATGGTAATCAATGGTGTATTCGACGACTGTCAGGATATGGTTAAGGCGGTGTCGAACGATCTTGATTTCAAGGCGCGCTACAAAATCGGCACGGTCAATTCGATCAACTGGGCGCGCGTGGTGGCGCAGGTGGTGTATTACTTTCGTGGCTACCTGGAAGCTACCAGCGATAATCGCCAACAGGTTTCGTTCACCGTACCTTCGGGCAATTTTGGAAATATTTGCGCTGGGCACATCGCGCGCATGATGGGTTTGCCGATTGACCGGTTAATCGTTGCCACCAATGAGAACGACGTTCTGGACGAGTTTTTTCGCACCGGCGTGTATCGGGTCCGCAAGGCGGTCGATACCTATCACACGACCAGTCCGAGCATGGATATCAGCAAGGCGTCCAACTTCGAACGCTTCATATTTGACCTGCTGGGCCGCGACAGCGCGCGCGTCAAAGCGTTGTTCATCAAGGTTGAAACCGTTGGTGGATTCGATCTGTCCGGCGCGCCAGGTAGCGATGGCGATGAATTTCAGCAGATCGGCACATTCGGATTTAGCTCGGGTCGTTCGACCCACGATGACAGGCTGGCGACAATTCGTGATCTTCACAGGCGCTACGGTCTGACCATCGATACGCACACCGCGGATGGCGTCAAGGTCGCACGCGAACATTGTGCACCGGGCGTGCCGATGATCGTGCTGGAAACCGCATTGCCGGCCAAGTTCAATGAAACCATTCGTGAAGCGCTGGGACACGACGCCGAGCGTCCGGTAGGGTTTGAAGCGATCGAATCCCTGCCGCAGCGTTTCGATGTGATAGCAGCCGATATCGCGCAAGTAAAGGCCTATTTAGTCGCGCGTACCGGATTGTGAAACAGTGCCCATGAACATGCCAATGCTGCCGGTCGCCGACGCGCTTCAATTGTTGCTGAACGCCGCACGGCCATTGCATACGCAGGAAATCGTTGCGACGTTGTCCGCCAACGGTCGGATATTGGCCGCTCCGCAAACTGCGCAGCTCGATGTGCCGCCGAAGGACAACACGCAGATGGATGGTTATGCTGTGCGCGCGGCCGATTGCATCAGCGGCTCCGCCCGATTGCCTGTGTCCCAACGCATTGCAGCGGGTCAGGTCGGCCAGCCGCTTTCACCCGGCACCGCCGCCAGAATTTTCACCGGCGCGTTGATCCCGGACGGCGCCGACGCGATCGTGATGCAGGAACAGTGCAGTGTCGATGGCGACGGCGTGCTGATCGCGCACCAGCCACAATTCGGTGACTGGATTCGGCGGCGCGGCGAAGACATCCGCTCTGGCGC
>JAYVEF010000147.1:0-4159 GCA_043748965.1 Burkholderiales bacterium | reverse complement strand
GATCCAGGTAACCACTGCCCTTGCTGTCGGTGAAAGCAAAGATATTGGTGAGACCGTACGAATACTTCGCATACGCAGGACCATAGCCGATCTGCCCGTAGATCTCGGTGGTCTCTGCTTTTGTTGGCATCAGGCCGTTAGACGGGTAGATGTAGGTCAGCACGCCGACGTCATACGACACATCCTTGACGATCTCGCCGCGTTTGCCGCCATAGATGTCGAGTTCGATATCACCGCCGCCGCCGGCATCCTTGGTCCACTTGATTGTCGAGGCCCACGTACCCAGATAGAATCCAGTCGGGTTGTTGGTGTAGTCTGCGCCGGCCGACAAAGCTGGCTGCAGGCGACTTTGGGAGACACCACGGAAACGGTAATCAGACGACAGGGCCGCGTTGAAGGTAAATTCATTGTCGGGTTTTTTATCCTCTGCATGTGCCAGAGTTCCGACGAAGGCAGCCGCGACGGCTGCAGCGAGAATCAGTTTTTTCATTGCGTTTCCCTATTGATTTGATTACGGATAAAAGACCACGTCGTGACAGCTTCGGGTTATGGTTAGCAGGACTCGTGCCATATGAAATTTCGACTGTGAGGCGATTTTCTGCTTAAAAATCGGTGGTACCTATTACTACCAGATGATAATAATGCCCCGGGATGCACCAATAAATTGCAGCCCATTTCAATATTGCACCGAAAAAGTGCTTTCACCTTTTAAAGGAACCATCATGGACAAACCTAATTTTTTCACCGACATGCAAAACAAGATTAGTCAAGCGATTGAGAATTCACCTGCCAAAGATATTGAAAAGAACGTCAAGGCAATGATGGCGCAAGGCTTTTCCAAGCTCGATCTGGTCACCCGCGAGGAATTTGACGTGCAGGCGCAAGTGCTGGCAAAAACCCGTGCTCGCCTGGAAGCTCTGGAAGTGCAGGTGGCAGCATTGGAAGCGCAGCGGCAGCTTTAACTCGCAAGGCAATCGTGGTGATCTGCACACGATCTGCAGGTGCTTGCAGGCCGCGCTGACCATGCACGCAATCAAGCGTGTGGGTTGGGCGCAGAATAAATAGTCGGCGCATTTCTGCGTGCAAACTTGCCGTCGGTCATCCCCAGCCGGGGATGACGGTCGCAGGTTTCCCGGAATCGTATTGATGAGTCTCGCTGTACTACGAAGTCGCGCCTTGTGCGGCATGCAGGCACCCGAAGTCACCGTTGAAGTGCATCTGGCCAACGGCTTGCCGAGTTTTACGATCGTCGGCTTGCCCGAAACCGAAGTGAAGGAGTCAAAAGACCGGGTGCGGGCCGCGCTGCAGAACGCACGTTTTGAATTTCCGGCGCGCCGCATCACCGTCAACCTCGCGCCCGCCGACCTGCCCAAGGAATCCGGCCGGTTCGATCTGCCAATCGCACTCGGGATTCTGGCTGCGTCCGGCCAGATGCCTGGCGGCGAACTCGATCGCTACGAATTTGCTGGCGAGTTGTCGCTGTCGGGCCAGTTGAGCCCAATTCGCGGCGCACTGGCGATGACGTTCGCCATGCAGGGTGCGCAGCAGGTCACGGGTCGTCAACGCGGCTTTATTTTGCCGCGTGCCAATGCCGACGAAGCCGCGCTAGCCATGGACGCGTTGATCTACCCGGCCGACTCGCTGTTGCATGTGTGCGCTCACTTCGCCGCAGAAAACGCCGCTACCCGGCTACCGCGCCACACCCCGGGTCCGCCGCCAGCGCGACCGGCACAGCCTGATTTTGTCGATGTGAAAGGGCAGTTGCAAGTCAAGCGGGCGCTCGAAGTGGCGGCTGCAGGGCGACATAGCGTACTGATGGTCGGGCCGCCGGGTGCCGGCAAATCTATGCTGGCGGCACGTTTCGCAGGAATCCTGCCACCCATGACGGATCAGGAGGCGCTCGAGTCGGCGGCGGTGCAATCGCTGTCGGCAGGGTTCACCGCGGCGCGCTGGAAAATCCGGCCATTCCGCGCGCCGCACCACACTGCGTCGGGCGTCGCCTTGGTCGGCGGGGGCAATACACCGCGTCCAGGCGAGATTTCGCTGGCGCATCAGGGCGTGCTTTTTCTGGATGAATTGACCGAATTTGACCGCAAGGTACTGGAGGTATTGCGCGAGCCGCTCGAGTCGGGCCGCATCACGATTTCAAGGGCGGCGCGCCAGGCAGATTTCCCCGCGCGGTTCCAGCTCATCGCAGCAATGAACCCATGTCCGTGCGGGTATCTCGGCCATCCATCGGCCAGATGTCGCTGCACGCCGGAAATCGTTCGGCGCTACCAGAGCAGGGTTTCCGGGCCGCTGCTGGACCGCATCGACATGCAGGTTCTGGTCGCCGCGCTGCCCCACGATCAGTTGCTTAAATCAGCCGACGGCGAGTCATCACTGACCATCGGGTCGCGCGTCGAACAGGCGTATCACCGGCAACACCAGCGCGCAGGCAAGAGTAACAATCTGCTGTCGACGCAGGAGATCGATACACATTGTCATCCCGATGCCGACGCCGGCAAACTGCTGTATGCAGCGATGCAGCGTCTGAACTGGTCAGCACGCTCGTACCACCGGGTACTCAAGGTCGCCCGCACCATCGCCGACCTGGCTGGCGCCGACACCATTGCGCAGCCGCATGTGGCTGAAGCGATTCAATATCGGCGTGGTTTGCTGGAGGCCTGAAGCGCACTGAACACAGACGCGACCGAAATACCAGTTTCGTTATAGCCTCGAATCCACCCAAAGCTGTCGCTCGAAAAAAGGAATCAGCCTGTTCGAGGAAATGCCGTTCCGACAAGTTGCCAGCCGAAGGGCGCCCGCAGGCCATTTGAATGCTATGCGGCAATTTCAGGCATGTCCGCTCGACAATCTGCCTCAGTTACTCACTTCAAACAAATCCCAGGCTCGCAATCGTGGTTGGCTCACGCGCCGTTCGACCATTAGATTTCATGCGCTCGGCTGCAAGCGTCTGATACACCGCCTTGCGTACCCGCATGATCGAGCCAAGTGGACGATGTGATGCCAATCCGTGCCACGGACTGAACGACAGCCCCTGATCGAGGGCCGCTTCGCGCGCGTCGCTCCAGGCGGGCTGTGGCGACATCATGATCCGTGCAACCGCAACGTAGGGGCTGGTGTCTTCTGACCAGAGCACCGAAGCATCTTCGATTGGCATAGTATCCAGATCGGTGCACAGTTGAATCCGCACTTCCCACTCTCCCGAGTCTGAGGCAAAGTGTTGCACAACCGCATCGCGCAGGCCATTCGGTTTATCGGAAAGATCAACTGGTGCCTTGGTCAAAGCGGTCAGCGAGGGCGACACCGGGAACAGAGCGACTTTGGCGACATGCGCGCCGTAGAGTATCGGAGCCTGGCTATAATAAGTCTCCCCCAGCACGTTGGTTTCGGGATGCCCCCCCAAGCTGATAAGTGTCGGACTGTTGTTTCCGACGCTTTCAATGAGTGTCTCTGTGCCGCGCGCGACCGCGGAAAATGCGATCTTCAGTCCCTCTGCCTTATCAGTTGTCATTGCCAGCACCTTTACGCTACCAAGAAAATCCTTTGCCTTGGATTTCAGAAAAGCCGGGCCATTGACCAGCACGATGTCTTGCGTCATATCGTTCTCGGAGCCAGACAGGCGCTCGCCGTGTACACCTAGGATCTTGATGGCCATGCCGCGCGGTGTCGATACCCGGTCGTCGAGAATATCGCCCGGAATCGTCGACAGACGCATGACGACGTCATACGTACCCGCGTTCGCAAACAAGCCCTGAGAAAGCTCGGTGGGCAGGCCGTCGATCACCGTCATCTTGCCGATCAAAAGACCGTGAGATTTGGCATGGACGCTGCGCACGCCGCGCGCGTAATCCTTAGTTGTTACAGCGGTGATATTTTGCATCGTCTCGATCAGTCCGGCGGTAGTTGCGACTTCGTCCTCTTCAAGATGTTCCATAGAAGGATCGTAAATTAAAGGAGAGGCTTTAAGAGAATTTGGCATGATGGTTCCAGTGGGATGCGTATCGGCCCGCCGCGTTAACCCGATCGAAGTACAAAAGGCCAGCAGCGATGTTTCTAAGACAAAGCAGTAGGCTAGTCTCTACAACGGATAGTTGTCTGTTGGGCAGCCAACAGTGCAGATCAATGACCGACTATTGCATCGGCCGAGGTGATA
>JAYVEF010000146.1:0-4167 GCA_043748965.1 Burkholderiales bacterium | reverse complement strand
CAAAACGATTGCGTCACTTCCGACCTGGCGCGCATCAATCTGCCGGGTCGCCAGCAAGGCCAGATAATCCGCAGGTGTGGTGCGACGGCGGTTGACCCGCAGCGTCAATGGTGGCGCGGCATTGCCCGCCGTTAGAATGGCCTGCCACTGTTGCGGCCAGGCGCTACGCAGGGCGTCGATCCACCATTGGGGGTAGTTCCACTGTGCGACCGGGTCGCGCACGGCTTTGGCCACCAGCGCCGTGCGCTCGCGCAAAAACCGCCGCAGCACGGCATTGACCATGCCCTTGGCGTGCGCCATGGCCGGGTCGGCGCTGGCTGCGCTGACAGCCTGGTTGACGACGGTAAAAATTTCGTAGGGCGCATCAATACTGTCGGCGTCATGATCGATCAACGTCAGCGCGCAGCACAAGAGCCCGTGCAACACGGCGGGCTCAGGCGCACGGGTAGTCAGCAAACCCAACAAAACCTCGGCACGACCCAGGCCGCGCATGGTGCGATAGGCAATGTCCTGAATTGCACCGCGCGCCTGGATGGAGGTTTCGGCATAGCCATGCACGCGGACCAGCGCCTGTGGCAGTGCGGTGCCGGCGCGCACTAGTGCCACCGCGTGCGCGGCGCTACGCAAGGAAAACGACAGCGAGTCGGTCTTCAGATCGGTGATCGCCATGGTCAGTCCCGCGCCAGCGCGATCCGAGCGCCGAGGCCGATAAAAGCAGTGCCGACAGCACGTTCGAGCCAAAGCCTGACTCCGTCGACAGCGGTCATGCGTCGCGCCAGCGTACCGGCCACCAGTGCAGTCATGCAACCATAGACCGTGGACAAGCCCAGAAACGTCAAACCCAGCAACAGCAACGCGGCGGTCTTATCGGTCGCATTCGGGCTGACGAATTGCGGGAAGAACGACAGAAAAAATAATGCGACTTTGGGATTCAGCAAATTGGTCACCATTGCCTGACGAAACACCGTGACCAACGGGCGCGACGGCACTGTTTCAAAAGTGGCTACGCTCGAAGCCGGCGCCATGTCGGCCTTGCGGGCCAGCACCATGCGAACGCCGAGATAGATCAGGTAGATGCCGCCGGCCAGCTTGATCGCGCCGAAGGCGACGGCGGACGCCGCCAGCAATGCACTCAGGCCGAGCGCCGATGCGACCGCATGGACACAGCAGCCGGCGGAAATTCCCAGCGCCGAGACCAACCCGGCCTGCCGCCCCTGAGCAATGCTACGTCCGACGATGAACGCAGTGTCGGGGCCGGGCGTTGCATTGAGCAGCAACACGGCACCGCAAAACAGGCCAAAATCGGTCACACCAAAAATTCCCATGAGAAGCACCGTCCGTCAACGCTTTTGCAAAAGACGCTGATTGTAACGGTGTAGGCGGGGTGGCGTACGTCGGAAAAAGTAGTTCCGCGAGAAATCCGTTGGCGTCGTCACTCGCGTCGGTGCCAACGAACTGCTTGAACGGCACGTAAGTCCACCCATGCACGGTCATTTTCCAGCTTGAATCACAGCGGCGTTGGCCGTTTGCAACAATCGGCACAGTTGCCGAAAATGTTGTGGTGCATCGCACCAAATTAATGGTATATTTAAGTTGTCTCCTCCATATCTCCTCAAAGAATATGGATTTAAGCCCGCTATTTTAGCGGGCTTTTTTTTTGCGCATGCAACAAAGTAAATACTCTGCCGCCATAATTCGCCACCCTGTGGAGCCGCGCCGTCTTTGGACAGCGTACACCGCAACACAACATTTCAAAGCAGGTTGACGCAGCGCGGTCCAATCAAGTACTGTTTATATGTACAGTGCTTTAAAGGATAATGTATGACAACGCGAATTTTAGAATTAGCGCCTGGCCAATCTACGCCAGCGCGACTGCATGTTTCGGAAATGCCAGCCCGGCCCGGCCGCAGTCTGTTGGGACAACCAGGCGGGACACGACAGGCCGTGCAACGATTCGGGACGCAGATCGATGTACGAAATCGTGGTGCCTTGCGGCTGGGCCCGTCGATGCGCAGCGCTGCCTCGACACGTGAGCAACCAGCTGTCGTGCGAATGTGGCATGGCGAACAATGTCGCGAATTGTCAGCGCACGAGGCGCGGGCGCTGGCGGCGCAGCTGAGCGCAGCGGCATTGTATGCGGAACAGCAGAATGCGGAATGAGTGGGCGTGGCCTGTACTTAAACCGGATACCGTCGGGCTGCAGATACGCTTGCAGGGTCCGATGGCTTTCGACCGGTACGATGGATCGATTTCAGGAGCCGCAACAGCGATTACGACGCAACATGACTGACGCCCAGCAGATCCTGATAATGTGCGGCCCCCGCTGGGGTCAGGCTAACCAGCCCGGGTGAACTTTCGATCAGGTCACCGTCGTGTAGTGCTGCCTGCAACGCGACAAAAAAATCTTCCGCTGTGAACTGACGCTTTTGCGCCCGTCCCAGCAACACATCGATCGGTACGCCATGATGCACACCGTTGTCGAGTTCCTTGAAAATGGAGAGTAAAGCGGTTCGAATCTGCACAGCACTTCCTTCGACAATCGTTATTGGAAATTGGATCGGTTACACCATCGCATTTAGGTTAGATGGTGACACTGGCGGCTAGTGCAAGAGCGCCAGTGCGGCGACACCGAGAGCGGCACCTTGCAAAAAAGCACTTCAATCTGTCCGTCAGCGGCGGTACAACTCTCTTACATCGATTCGGTCACTCGTCCTATACCGACTGGGCCCCACGGTGGCGATCATGAATTCCCCTGTCGTGAACAGTTACGGCGCCGCCATCGCTAACACGGTGCAGATACCAACGGCGTCCCGTCGACAGATTTGTTGAATTCACTCAAAGGAAATCACATGAACTCGAATCAAAAAGGCGGCCAAGGCAGCAAAGGCAACAATCAAGCCGACAGTAGTTCCGGTAGCCGTAGCGGAACGCAGGGCGGCACCCATGAGCAGCACGTTGACGCCGGCCGCCAAAGTCACAAAAACGACGAGGTGAATCAATCGTCGTCCGGCAGCGGATCCAGCAAACAGTCCGACAGCAGCACCAGCAGTCGCTCAAGTACGGGCTCGAAATCCGGCACCGGCTCGCGCTCCGGCACCAGCCAGAGTGGCACACATGAGCAGCACGTCGATGCCGGTCGCCAGAGCCACAAGAACGACAAATAGTCGGCCTGTTTCAGTGCGTTAAAAAAAGCGTGCTGCCTGGCGCGCTTTTTTTATTGGCGGCCTCGCCTACACCAGCACTGCCAGTTCAGATATTAAAAACCAAATTACCCAGTGGCGGTGCGAAGTCACCGATACGATGAATCAGTCCGGTAGCCAGTGCCTCCGGCGCTGCCAGGTGCAAGTCGGAATACGCGTGCACCTCCCACATCGTCTCGCTGAGCGTCACGTGCCGTCGCAGAATGGTCTCCGTGCGTCGATCGTCTGCCATCAAGCCGTCAGCGATAATCTTCAGTGCTTCTGGCCGGGCACCTGACGGCGCCGTGGCATGCGACTTGTGAATCATGAAACGCGCCGTGTCACTGGCGACTCGTACCTGGCCTGCCAGATACAACGTCACCGCAATGGACGCCACCGCACCGCCGTTGTACAGGACGAATTCGATCGGTGCGTTGATCATCGTGTTATACAGACAGATGCCGTCACTGACGTAGCCACCGTTAGACTGCAACAAGATATGCGCGGTGCGGGTCCCGTCCACGGTCATCTTGCTGATGGCATCGAAGACCCGACGCACCATGTCGCTGTTGACGTCACCCGCCAGTGTGAAATAGCCGACGTCCCGGTTCATACTCTGATTGCTGACGTGGGTAACGATGCTGCCGCTGCCGACGTGATGCACCTGATTCATTCCAGCTCCTGCACTTGATCCGCAGACGAAATGATGAGGCAGGTTATGCAAGCTGGTTGTGCGCCAGCGCACATAAAGGCCAATCAGTGAGAGATCCGTGCGCTGCGCACGCTAGTTTCAGGCGTTGAACGGACGCGGCTTTTCGATGCCATAGCCCTGCGCAAAATTCACGCCCATGCGGCGCAACTCGGCCAGGATCTCGTCGTTTTCGACGAATTCAGCGATCGTCTGAATGCCCATCACGTGACCGATATGATTGATCGACTCGACCATTGCATGATCGATCGGATCGTCCATCATGTCTTTGACGAAGCT
>JAYVEF010000145.1:0-4174 GCA_043748965.1 Burkholderiales bacterium | reverse complement strand
GAAATCTACAGGTAAAACGGTATTCGGTACCAACCGATATCCGCCGGTTGGACGTAATCCGGCCTATGTCTCCTGAGCATAGCCGTGACAGGTACCCTCCGTTTGAATGGTTACCTTTCGTAACCCATTCGTCTGGCGACCGTGTCCTCTGTACCGATGGGATGCCGTTTGCCGATCCGGATAAGGTGCCGCGTCAGACAGCGCAAGTCGGGCGGGAAGGGGATGCTGACAACACAAACTTCATGGATCGCGCCGATGCTTGTAAAATGCCCTTTGCCTCACAATTCCCGGTACCACTTCCTATGCGCACTGACACCTCCCAGACCATTTACCGCGAGCAATATTCGCCACCGACATTTTGGGTCGACACCGTTGAAATGGGTTTTGATCTCGATCCTGCCGACACCCGAGTGGCTACGCGTATTACGCTGCGCCACAATGCAGAGAGCCCGGATCGCACGATTGAACTGGCCGGTGAAGAAATCCGCCTGATCAGTCTCACCATGAACGGCAGGCTGTTGGGCCGGCGCGACTACAAGTTGCAAGGGGGCGCCCTCCTGATCGCCAATGCGCCCGACCATGTCACGCTGGACATCGCAACCAGTCTGGCGCCAGAGAAAAACACATCTCTGATGGGACTTTACGTGTCCAGCGGCAATTTTTTTACACAGTGTGAGGCGGAGGGTTTTCGCAAGATCACGTATTTTCCGGACCGCCCAGACGTGATGGCAAAGTACACCGTCATGCTGCGCGCCGACAAGGCGCGTTATCCCGTGCTGCTATCGAACGGTAATCTAGTCGAACAGGGCGACCTGCCGGGCGGGCGACACTATGCGCTTTGGCAAGATCCGTTTAAAAAGCCGTCCTATCTGTTTGCGCTGGTGGCGGGTCAGTTGGTTTGCCAGGAAGAGACGTTCCGCCTGAAATCGAAGCGCAAGGTATTGCTGCAGGTCTGGGTCGAACCGGGCAATCTCGACAAGACCCAGCATGCCATGACGTCGCTCAAAAACAGTATTCGTTGGGATGAGGAGCGCTATGGTCTCGAGCTCGATCTGGACCGGTTCATGATCGTGGCGGTCGGCGACTTCAACATGGGCGCGATGGAGAACAAGGGCCTGAATATTTTCAATACCAAATACGTACTAGCCAACCCGAGTATTGCCACCGACGCCGATTACGCCAACATCGAGTCGGTAGTCGGCCACGAATATTTCCACAACTGGACCGGCAACCGGGTCACCTGCCGCGACTGGTTTCAGCTCTCGCTCAAAGAAGGCCTGACGGTATTTCGGGATCAGGAATTTTCTGCAGATCAAAATGGCTCGGAATCGGGTCGCGCCGTCAAGCGCATCGAAGATGTACGCATGCTGCGCCAGGCGCAGTTTCCAGAAGACGCCGGCCCGATGGCGCATTCGGTACGGCCCGATTCGTACCTTGAAATCAATAATTTCTACACCGTCACAATCTACGAAAAAGGGTCCGAAGTGGTGCGCATGTACCAGACCCTGTTTGGCCGCGACGGTTTTCGCAAAGGTATGGATCTGTACTTCGCGCGGCACGATGGTCAGGCGGTCACCTGCGACGATTTCCGTGCCGCCATGGTGGACGCCAACGGGCGCGAACTGGCGCAGTTCGAGCGCTGGTATAGCCAGGCAGGCACGCCGAAAGTCAACGTGATTGCTACCTACGATGCCAATGCCCGCACCTATGCAATGACGCTGTCGCAAAGCTGCGCGCCGACCCCTGGTCAGGAACGCAAGCTGCCGTTTCATATTCCGGTGGCGGTCGGTCTGCTCGACCATATTGGGCGCGACATGGCGCTGGTGCTGCAGGACCAGCCGCTGCAGCCACAGGTGGATGGTGCCCGCAATCAGCTACAACATACGATTGTGCTGGAACTCACCGAAATCGAACAGCAGTTTGTATTTACCGGCGTGTCCGAGCAGCCCGTGCCATCGATACTGCGTGATTTTTCAGCGCCGGTGGTGCTGGAGTTCGATTACTCCGATGCCGATCTGGCGTTTTTGATGGCGCACGACAGTGACGCCTTTAGTCGCTGGGAAGCCGGACAGCGACTGGCAACGCGGCGGCTGGTGTCGATGGTCGATTCCGCCAAACCGGAGAACCTGAACGGTAAGACTGCAGCGCTGGCGGCCGATGCCACTTTGCTGATCGCGTCGATGCGCGCCACTTTGGCCGACCGTATGCTGGACCCGGCTTACCGTGACCTGGTGCTAACCCTGCCATCAGAAACCATGATTGCCGAACAGCTGGCCGTAATCGAACCGCAGGCGATCCATACCGCCCGCGTGGCGTTACGCCGGGCCTTGGCAGAGGCGCTGCGCAGCGGCCTCGAGGCTGCGTACAAAGCCAATCAAACCCGCGGCGCCTACCGGCCTGACGCGGTCTCATCCGGCAAACGGGCACTAAAAAATACCGCGCTGAGCTACCTGGCCGAACTGGACGACAGCGCCTCGCATGCGCTGGCCCAGCAGCAATACGACAGTGCCAGTAACATGACGGATCGGACTGCTGCGCTTTCAGCGCTGATCAACACGACGGCACCGGGCAGAGATGCGGCGCTGTCGCGTTTTTACAGCGAGTTCGAAGCCGAGCCGCTGGTCATCGACAAGTGGTTCATGCTGCAGGCAGTAGCGCGTCAGACCGACGTCGCCGCAGTGCGCAAGTTGATGCAGCACCCGGCTTTTTCGCTGACGAATCCAAACCGCGCGCGCAGCCTGGTGTTCAGCTTCTGCAACGGCAATGCGTCGCAGTTCCACGCTGCCGACGGCAGTGGCTACACCTTCTGGACCGAGCAGGTGATCGCCTTCAACCGAATCAATCCGCAAGTTGCCGCACGCTTGGCGCGCACGCTCGATCGCTGGCGCAAATACGCGCCTGCGCAGCAGCAGGCGATGCAGCGCGCGCTGCAAAAAGTTGCGGCCGCCCCGGCGCTATCGAAAGATGTGCTTGAAGTAATCGCCAAAGCGCTGGCCAACTGAATCGAAAGAAGCCTTTCCATGAAACGTATCAGTCTGACGCAATATCTGGTGGAAGAACAACGCCATCACAACACCATCCCGGCGGAACTGCGACTGTTGATCGAGGTGGTAGCGCGTGCCTGCAAAACCATCAGCCACGCGGTCGGCAAGGGCGCGCTGGGTGACGTACTGGGTAGCGCCAATATTGAAAACGTGCAGGGCGAAATACAAAAGAAGCTCGACATCATCAGCAATGAAATCCTGCTGGAGGCGAACGAATGGGGCGGCCACTTGGCGGCCATGGCGTCCGAAGAAATGGAAAGCATCCACCCGATTCCCAATCGCTACCCAAAGGGCGAGTACATGCTGCTGTTCGACCCGCTAGACGGTTCCAGCAACATCGATGTGAATGTATCGATCGGGACGATTTTTTCGGTACTGAAAGCACCGGAGGGGATGGGCGCGCCTTCCGAGCAAGACTTTTTGCAGGCCGGATCGAAGCAGGTCGCCGCCGGCTACGCCGTGTACGGACCGCAAACCGTGCTGGTCCTGACGACCGGCAACGGCGTGAACTGCTTTACGCTCGACCGTGAAATGGGCTCATGGGTACTGACGCAACGCAATATGCAAATCCCTTCCGAAACCCGCGAATACGCCATCAACGCCTCCAATGCGCGGCACTGGTACCCGCCCGTTATCCGCTACGTCAACGAACTCCAGGCGGGCAAAGCAGGTACCCGTGGCGCCGATTTCAATATGCGCTGGATCGCCTCGATGGTGGCCGATGTGCACCGCATCCTGAACCGCGGCGGCATTTTCATGTACCCCGCAGACGCGCGCGAGCCGGACAAGCCGGGCAAGCTGCGTCTGATGTATGAGGCCAATCCAATGGCATTCATCGTCGAGCAGGCAGGCGGCGCGGCAACCGACGGCGCAGGACGCATCATGGATATCCAGCCATCCAAGCTGCATCAGCGGGTACCGGTATTTTTGGGATCGAAGGATGAAGTCGAGCGGGTCACTGCGTATCACAGCGAGTAGGCGGCGCATCTGACAGCGATAAAATCGCAGCGCGCTGGCGTTTTGGCAGGAAACTTTGCTAGAATACGGGGCTTCGCTGATGTAGCTCAGTTGGTAGAGCAACTGATTCGTAATCAGTAGGTCGGGTGTTCGATTCGCCTCATCAGCACCAA
>JAYVEF010000144.1:0-4204 GCA_043748965.1 Burkholderiales bacterium | reverse complement strand
GTGCCGCGGCAGCGCTGGCCAGGCGCAATCACGCCGCCGCCGATCTGGCGCTGCGGGATGCCGGCTTGTGCGAGATTGAGCCAGTCGGTGCAGTTGCTGACCGGTTCGATACAAAAGAAATCATGCTGCGCCGGTGAGTACAGCACGAAAAAATCCAGCGGCGCTTCGGCCGTCAATAGCAAACTGCTGGCGCGCGGCCTCTCCGGCGTCGCGGCCCAGTCGACCCGCGCAATCCGATCCCAGCCGATGAAATTATTGTCCTGCACCACGCCCGCCAGTGCCGCACCGGCACGCAGTTGCGCCAGCAGGGGCGGCGTCTCGATCGCGGTCGGCATGACCTCGGCATCGGACCCCCACATGGCGTGCACACCGACGGTCAGACAGGCACTGGCGCGGTGCGGCAGGTATGGATGGTGGCCGATGCCGAGCGGCATCGGCAACGTACCTCGGTTTTCGACCTCGACCGTGACAGTCAATCGATCAGGGCGCAAGGTGAACAACTGTGTGGCATGGAAGGGGTAAGGCCAGGGCCACGCCGCGCTGGCACCCGGATGGGTCATTTCAAGCCGGGCGGATTGGGCGTCGTGGTCGGTCAGTAGCCAAGGCTGCAGCCAACCGCCACCATGCAACGCATGCGGCGAGCCAGCAGGGTTCGGTGGCAGCACAATTGGCTGCCCGTCGAAGCGCGCTCGGCCGTGACGCAGTCGATTGCAGAATGGCAATAATGGATAGCTTGCCATGCCGCTTGCATCACTGGCAGCAATCGCTGCATCGGTGGCGGCGCGCAGCCAGTGGTGTCGATGGCCGTGGAGCGTCGAATAATACCGAGCAATCGCTCCGCCCGCAGCAGGTGCCAGTTCAAGCGTCAGTGTATCGGCGTGCAGCGAGACGACGGCGCCGGGTTTGAAATTTGTAGTAGATAGCGACACGACGCACTCTTTCAATCACACCTGTTAAGACAGCATTGGCGAATCATTATCAGAATAGCCAAATGAGCCGCGCTTTGCCACTAAATATGGCGCCCTTCACCACATGTGGCGCGTAGCAGTTGCCACTGCCTCGCGGCAAATCGATCCGGCTAGGTGCTATCTGTTGGTATCGGCCCCAGCATTATGCTTTTTTACATCGTAGAAAATGCAGTCAGAAAGTATGAAACCAAACCCTACCATCATCCCGGATTGTGGGAGTGCAACAACGCTAATAGGGTGCCCGTTCCACTAGAGTCTCTCGCTTGAACCTCGCCGATTATTCGCGTTCGTATTTAATTTTTCCCGCGTTTCCGGCGTCATCTTTCGCGTGTTTTTCTTCCTTGTGGGATTTCTTTTCCTGCGTTGACACCCGTGCCGGTTCTGATCGTGCTGCATGCTTATCTTGCGACACCGCCAGCTGGCTCGATTGACGCGGTGCTGGAGCAGATTTTCCTTCTGGCTGCTTTTGATCCAAATGCGCCAGTCGATTCTCTGCGCGCGTTGGTTTGATCGGCGGCCGCGCTGTCGGTGACAAGTTCGCGGCTGGCAACGTCGGCAGCGCCGCGACTGCCGCCACTTTGATCGAAATTGGAGGCTTCGAATTTTCTGGGTCGTTGCCGTACGTCGGCGGGGAAGCGGGGATAGCGCCTGTCGCATGAGCCAGAGGAACCGATGGCATCAGTGATGCTGCATGTGCGGGTTCAGGTACCTGCCCGTGCGGGTGTACCTGCGTCAATTCAGCACGCACCATCTGCGGCGGAGGTAGAGCAGCAGGGGCGCGACCGGCGACATATGCCGGAATGGGTTTCGACCACGCCGGCTCAGGGGCAATCGTCTTGACTACTGCAGGCAGTGCAGCCGCCAGATGCGCTTGCGCCGGTACAGATTTATTGACGGCCTGTCCGTTGGCCGTTGCACTGGCCGGCGCTACGATGGAAACATTGGTTATATTGGTCACGTTTTTGACATTGGTGACATTGGTAATGGTATTGATGGTGGTCGAATTATTGTTGATGGTGTTGTTGCTGTTGTTGTTGACGCGAATTCGCATTCCTTCGTTAATCACCGGCGGTGCACTGATGACAACGGCAGGCGCGGTTCCCAGCGGCGCGGGGATGATCAGTCCGAGGCGCGATCCCGGCGGCGCCGGGACAAAAATTCCATCGGGACCGATTGGGCGGATGCCGGCAATCACACCAATGGCAATCTGCGCAAATCCGACTTGGATATTCATTGCAGGTTGCACGAACGACACGCCCGGTCCGGCCCAGAAACCATTGACGAACAGTACCGAGCCCCCGCGGTTCTCATAGTACGGATTGACCCAGCCATAGCCAGGCTGCGGTGGCGACGACCAGCGACCATGCGCCCATACCCAGTTACCTTCCCAGACCCAGTAACCACCAGTCCAGATCGCGTCCGGGTAGGGCTGATAGGGCACCGTCTCAACCAGCATTGGTGGTGGCGCCCATTGCACTCTGACGGGCGCCGGTTGATACAGCGGGGGGTCAATGTAGACGCTGACGACCGGTTGCGGTGGCGGAGTCTGATAGATCACCCGAACCGGCGGCACAACGTAGACTCGCGGTGGATAAATTGGCGCGGCTGCGCATCCGGTCAGCAGGGCAGCGGTGACTAGCGAGAGTCTTTTCACAGAATTTCCTTGGTTGGATTCGGGAGCCTGGCGTTCACGGAGGCAGTCTTTCTAACGTAAATGCCGATACATTTGCCGACAGCCATTTTGAAGAGTTTGTAACCAAATGCTTTCTAAATAAATATTCGGCTCATTTGCGGGTTCTGTGGTTCTGTCGAGATAGCGCGATGAGGTCGAGCGCATTGCCGAGTGCGCCGCGATCAGAATGCCAGCGAGTAGAACTGGTCCGTTGCGCCGGGATTTGTTAACCCGCCGCGATACCTCGCAAACGCTGTCTCAGTCGGGTACTTGGCTTGATTGACCTGGGTCAGTCAAAATCGGCGGCTTGGGATCAATGTGGCGTCGGTGCCAACACGCTTTGTCTGAAGATACAATTTCACCGCTTCGGGAGCTGACTCCCAACAACGCATCAGGCAATCAAGCCGTGCTCAAGCGCGTAACGCGCTAGCGCCGGACTGACGTATTTGCGGCCTTTGGCGACGCTGCGGACAGCTGCCACGATCACCGCTGCCGAACTGGCCTTGTTCATGTAACCCGATGCGCCATTGCGCAACGCTCGCACCGCGTAGACTTCTTCAGCATACATGCTCAGTACCAGCACTGCCATGCGTGGTCGCAGCAGGCGAAGTTGCTTGAGAAGTTCGAGCCCATTTTTACCCGGCAACGCGGTATTAACCAGCGCGACATCGAATTCATGTTGCTCCAGTAAGCGCAGCGCCTCGGGTGCCGAACCGGCTTCGCCGGTCACTGCGATATCGCCGGCAGTATCCAAAATCAGCTGCACCCCATTGCGTACCACCAGATGGTCGTCGACCAGCAGGACCCGGATCGGTTCAAAGTTCATCGGTCGGCTCCGTTGCGGGCAGTGGCATCCGTGTGGCGGCTAAGGTGCCCTGTCCCGGCGCTCCGCCGATAACGACACTTCCTCCAAAATGGCCGGCACGCTCCTGCATGCCGACCAGCCCCTACGAACGCAATCGTCCTGCAGGACGGACACAGATGCCCTTGCCGTCGTCACGGATTTCGAGCAGCAGTTCGCCGCCCGCGCGCGTTGCCCGCACGTGCACTGCGCCCGCACTTGCATGGCGCTGGACGTTGGTGATGGCTTCCTGGACGATCCTGAACAGGGCGATGCTGCGCTCGGGTTCGAGTTCGGTGATGGTGGCACTGTCGTCGATCTGCACGGTGTATTCGAGACCAGCCTGGCGCGCAGTGCGCTCGACATACCATTCGATGGCGGTCCAGATGCCGAGGTCGTCGAGTACGCTCGGACGCAGATCCATGATTACCCGCTGTACGGTACCGATTGCCGAATTTGCCAGGCGTGTGGCTTCTTGTAATGGTGCGTCGGACATGGCACCACTGCGCCAGTCCTGATCCGCGGCAATCGACAGGTAAGCTTTGATACCGGTCAGCATTCCCCCGAGTTCGTCGTGGATTTCGCGCGCGATGCGCTTGCGTTCGGCCTCCTTGATGCCCTCCTGATGGGCGCTCAACAAGCGTAAATTTTCCTGCGAGTCGCGCAACGCCTGTTCGGCGTCGAGATGCTCGGTAATATCCAGGTAGGAACCGACAAAACGTA
>JAYVEF010000143.1:0-4210 GCA_043748965.1 Burkholderiales bacterium | reverse complement strand
GTCCGGGGAACGGCTGGATGCACGCCAAGCTGGCGCTGGTGATCCTGACGATCGGCTACCACCACGCCTGTGGATCCCTGCTCAAAAAGTTCGAGCGTGGCACCAATCGCCGCAGCCATATTTTTTATCGCTGGTTTAATGAAGTACCCGTCGTGCTGTTGTTGGCGATCGTGATTCTGGTGATCGTCAAACCATTCTGAAAATAGCCGCATGCCAGGCGGCGTGCGGTGCCCTGCCCTACGGATAAAAGGTTCCCCATGACTCCTGCAGCACCCAGTCACTCCCATTCGTATTTTTGCCCCTGCCCGCGCGGCATGGAGGCAGCGCTCGCGGAGGAACTGAGCGAGATCGCACTCTTTGCGACGACGCTTAAAGTACATAACCAGGTACCTGGCGGCGTGCACTGTTCGGGCCAGTTGGTTGATAGCTATCAAATCAATCTGCATTCGCGCATCGCCTCACGGGTACTGTTGCGCATGGCGCACAGCAGCTACCTGAACGAAAACGATGTCTACGATCTGGCCCTCGCGCAACCGTGGGAAGACTGGTTCAGCGTGCACCACACGATTCGAATCGACGTCACAGCCATCAAATCCCCGCTGCGCAGCCTTGAATTCACTACGCTCAAGATCAAGGATGCGATCTGTGATCGGTTTCGCGATCAGTTTGGCGAGCGGCCCTCGGTAGACACCAAAAACCCGGACATGCGCATCGTCGGATTTCTCGATGCGCGCAATGTCACGCTGTATCTGGATACCTCCGGCGAAGCGCTATTCAAGCGTGGCTGGCGGCTGGAAACCGGTGACGCCCCGCTGCGTGAGAACCTGGCGGCAGGTCTGCTGCGCGTCGCCGGCTGGAAGCCCGGGATGGTCTTGCTCGACCCGATGTGCGGCAGTGGCACGATACTCGCCGAGGCGGCTCAGATGCTGACCGGAATTCCTTCCGGTGCCCGTCGAAATTTTGCATTTGAAAAATTCCACGGTTTTTTAGCGACACAGTGGCAGGCGATCAAAGGTGCCATCAAGGCCAATCCAGCACCGATCGTGCCGACGATATTCGGTAGCGATATTTCGGGCGACGCTATTCAGATGACACGGCACAACCTGCATCAGGCCGGCATCCCGTTTGAGGTACCCCTAAAGCAGATCGAAGCGCAAGAAATCAAACCGCCCTCGGACGTGGCTGGCATCCTGCTGACCAATCCCCCCTATGGCGAGAGGATCGGCGTGCGCGGCGATAGCACAATCACCGATGAAGACCAGGCGAAGGAATTTTTTAGTGCCTTTGGCACCACGCTGAAGCAGCGCTTTCCCGGCTGGAAAGTGTTTCTATTTACTGCCGACCTGGGCGTGCCACGATTGCTGCGTCTGAAAGAAGCACGCAAAACACCCTTTTTTAACGGCGCACTTGAATGCCGGCTGTTTCGCTTCGATATGGTGCAGGGATACAACCGGCGCGAAGAAGCGAAACCGAAGCTGCCCGAGAGCGACGCCGGGTAAACATGAATGGCAGGATATCGGGCAGCTGCACCAGAAGTTTAAAAAAAAGTACGACCATAATAAACGTCACAGGGAAACACCATGATTGCAGAAAATCAGTCGCGCTACATCAAACCAGCGGTGATTAGCGTTGCCGTTTTACTGGTCTTCTTTACGGTCTGGCCGTTCCACTCGGTACCTACCGGAAACCGCGGTGTGGTCACCGCATTCGGTAAGATTGTCGGTATTGAAGACGAAGGACTGGTGATTCTGCCCCCCTGGAAAATACTCACTATCTTCAGTGTCCGTGCCGAACGGGCCGACGTCGAAAACGCCGAAGGCAGCACGTCGGACACGCAACCGGTCAAGGTCAGCATGACGGTGCGCTATTCGATCGCCACGAACAGTGTCTCCGAAGTCTATGAAAAATACAGCCATGACGGTGATTTGTCGTCGTATGTCCAGACCGCGACGCAAGAAGTCTTCAAAGCGGTAACAGCACGTTACAGCGCGCCGGATCTGATTTCAAAGCGCTCGCAGGTCAGCAGCGACATCAGCACCACGTTGCGCGAAAAACTGCGCGTCTATGGGGCGCAGGTGATCAGCATCGACATGCGTAATTTCTCGTTCTCGCCCTCCTACATGTCGGCCATCAATGAAAAGGTCACCCAGGAACAATTGCGCCTTGGTGCCGAAAACAAACTCAAAACTGTCGAAGCCGAACAAAAGCAAAAGGTCGCCGTAGCAGAGGCCGAAGCCAATGCCATGAAGGCGCGCGCCGATGGCGAAGCCTATGCCCAGCTGAAGGTCGCCACCGCGCAGGCCGAGTCGCTGAAAATTCAAAACGCTGCGTTGGCGCAAAACAAGGACGTGCTCGAACTGCGTCGCATCGAAGTCGATATGGTCCGTGCCAAGCAATGGAAGGGCGAAGTTCCAACCACGATGTATGGCTCGGCGCCGATTCCTTTTGTGACGGCAAAATAGCCAGACGCGGCGCGGCGTCATTTTCAAGCGGGTTCAGCGAAAATGGCCCAGTCGCAAATACGCAAGTCCTGCAATCCCGACACCCTGCCGCACCCATCACGCAATTCCCCTTGCCGCGCGCCCGGATTCCGGCCTATTATTTATGCGCCTATCACCAAAATGAGGAGTCCCCAGGTGGATCAACATCGAATCGGACTAGCCGATATCGCGCTCGGCCAGCCCTTGCAGTGGGATGTGCGCGATGCGACTGGGCATCTGCTGTTAAAACGTGGTCAGGTGATCCAGACCGCGCAGCAGATCGAGGCTTTGATCGCGCGTGGCCTGTTCATTCAGCGCGTCACCGCCAGCGCCAACGCGCACCCGACTGCTGCGGTGGTTCCCGAAATTCGGTCGGTCCTTCACATGATTAACAGCGCCGGAAAGCAGCTTGAGCGCGTACTCTTCAATCTGCAAAACGAAACCGACGCTACCCAACGGCTGCTTGCCGTAGCGGGTGAGATAACGACTGCCACGCATGCCAATCACGACATCGCGATTGCCTCCATCCTCTTGAATCAAGATGCCGGTGGGTATCCCGTACGCCACTGTATCGATAGCGCGATTGTCAGCGTGCTGGTGGCCGAACGCTTGCGTCTACCGGCCGACCAGGTGTCACTGATCGCGGCCGCGGCACTGAGCATGAACGTCGGCATGCTACGCGAGCAAGCACATTTTCACACCAAGGCGGGCCCGTTGAATGACAACGAACGCCTCGTGGTACGAAGCCATCCCGAAAAATCCGTCGCACTATTGCAGCACGCGGGCGTTACCGACCAGATCTGGCTGGATGCAGTACTACAGCACCACGAAAGTCAGGATGGCAGCGGTTACCCGGCGGGCAAATCAGGTGGCGATATCTCGCAGGGCGCCAAAATAATTTCGCTTGCGGACCGCTACTGCGCACGGGTGTCGGCGCGCACCTATCGAGCGCCGATGTTGCCGAATGCGGCGTTGCGCGACTTTCTGGTCGCAGACAAAAAAAATATCGATCAAGGACTCGCGGCGCTGTTCGTACACGTCCTGGGCATTTATCCGTGCGGCACCTTCGTTCGCCTGGCAGACGGCGAAACCGGTGTCGTCACCAGCAAAGGCGAATCCACCACTACTCCTTTCGTGCACGCGATCCTGGGCCCGCGCGGCGCACCGCTGGCATTTCCGATCAAGCGCGATACCGCCAAGCCATTACATGCGATCCGCGAAGTGCTGGCTTCGGCGGCTGTCAGTATGCCGGTGAGCATGCATAAGATATGGGGTAAGGAAGCGGCGCTGTAAAGCGTGCCCGCTAGAGACAGCTATTCGCCACCGGACGATGGCAACACGGCGTCAAAGCCGGATTAGCATGGGTGTTACGCCGAGTGGCGCAGGGGGGCCATCAACAACGGTAAAGCCCTGTGCAAGGTAAAACCCAAGCGCGTTCCTGGAAGAATTCAGACGAACCATAGTAGACGATGCACTGGCTCGACAGCGTGCCAACGCGTACGCGATCAAGGCGGCGCCAATACCGCGCTGCTGGTCCTCGGGCAAGACTAGCAGCGCGCAAAGATGCCAGAACTGTTTCACCAGAATCACGCCGACAATTTTCTGACCGCTGCGATATATCAGATGAACGCAGGCGTCAGCGTTGTGGCAGGCCCAATCGAGATTGTTCACCATGCTTGATAAAAAAATGGCTTTTTCTGCCGCGCTGGCGTCCACGCTTTTCTGGAGTA
>JAYVEF010000142.1:0-4214 GCA_043748965.1 Burkholderiales bacterium | reverse complement strand
TGCTATTGATCATGCTGTTTTCGGTGACGCTGGGCTGGACACCGGTGTCAGGGCGCATCGATATCCTGTTCGACCTGCCGCCGGTGACCGGCTTCATGCTGATCGACAGTTTGTTGTCGGGCGAGCCCGGGGCGTTCCGCTCTGCAGTGTCGCATCTGATCCTTCCGGCGATTGCCCTTGGTACGATTCCACTGGCGGTAGTGGCGCGCATGACGCGCTCGGCGATGCTCGAAGTGCTGCGTGAAGATTATGTTCGTACCGCGCGCGCCAAAGGCCTGTCGAGCTGGCGCGTGATCGGCGTGCATGCACTGCGCAATGCGCTCATTCCGGTGATCACCGTCATCGGCCTTCAGGTCGGCACCTTGCTGGCTGGCGCAATTCTGACCGAGACGATTTTTTCGTGGCCGGGTATCGGCAAGTGGCTGGTCGAGGCGATCCGCCGACGTGATTATCCCGTGGTCCAAGGCGGTATCCTGCTGTCGGCCACGATCATCATCATCGTTAATCTGGTCGTCGATATTTTGTACGGCGTCATCAACCCTCGTATTCGGCATAGCGCATGAATCCCGTTCTCGCCCCCGTTTCTGTTGCTGTGCCTGCTGCGGCGCAGGTGCCACCCCATCCGCTGCGTGAGCTGTGGAGTTATTTCAGTCAAAATCGCGGTGCGGTGATCGGGCTTGCCACGGTGCTGTTGCTGATCGTGATGGCGTTGTCGGCTAATTTGATCGCACCGTATTCGCCGATCGAGCAGTACCGCGATGCGACCCTGGTGCCACCGATGTGGCAAGCCGGCGGCAGTGCCAGATTTATTCTCGGTACGGACCCGGTCGGGCGCGATATTCTGTCGCGGCTGATTTACGGTACCCGCTTGTCGCTGGTGATCGGGCTGGTCTCGGTGACCCTGTCGCTCACCATCGGCGTGATATTGGGACTGATCGCCGGATATTTTCGCGGCATCGTCGAAGTCGCGCTGATGCGCCTGATGGATATCATGCTGGCACTGCCGAGCCTGCTGCTGGCAGTGGCGGTGGTAGCGATCCTGGGCCCCGGCCTGATGAACGCCATGTATGCAATTGCGATTGTAATGCTGCCGCACTATGCACGCCAGACCCGTGCAGCGGTGATCGGTGAGATGCAAAAGGATTACGTCAACGCATCGCGCATTGCGGGCGCCGGCACGCTTCGGCTGATGTTTAACTGCATTTTGCCGAATTGTGCGGCACCGCTGATTGTGCAGGCCACGCTGGGGTTTTCCAGCGCGATTCTGGATGCTGCAGCATTGGGATTTTTGGGATTGGGCGCACAGCCGCCGACGCCGGAATGGGGTTCGATGCTGGCTAGCGCCCTCGAATTCATCCAAAGCGCCTGGTGGGTAGTGACCTTTCCGGGACTGGCGATTCTGGTGTCGGTACTGGCATTCAACCTGATGGGCGACGGCTTGCGTGACGCTCTCGATCCGAAATTGAAACGGTAGGCGCGGTATGGCACTTCTTGATATCAAGAATCTTAGGGTCGAATTCGGCACCGAAAAATCGCCCTTTACGGCAGTCGACGGCCTCGACCTGATCATCGATCAGGGTGAAGTGGTCGGTATTGTCGGTGAGTCCGGCTCTGGCAAAAGCGTCACATCGCTGGCGTTGATGGGACTGATCGATTACCCCGGCCGGGTCAAGGCCGAACGCATGGCGTTCGATGGCCGTGATCTGCTGACGATGCCCGAGAAAGAACGTCGCAGCCTGCTCGGCAAGGACATCGCGATGATTTTTCAGGACCCGATGACGAGTCTGAACCCGTGCTTCACAGTTGCCTATCAGTTGATGGAAACCCTGAACGTGCATACGGGCGGCGGCAAGGCCGAATTGCGCGAGCGCGCTCTGACGCTATTGAAGCAGGTCGATATTCCCGACCCGGAACGCCGTCTCGATGCGTTTCCGCATCAGCTGTCCGGCGGCATGAGTCAACGCGTGATGGTCGCCATGGCAATCGCCTGCAATCCGCGCCTCCTGATCGCCGACGAGCCTACCACCGCACTGGATGTCACGGTGCAGGCGCAGATGCTGGAATTACTGTTGCAGCTGCAGCGCGACCGTGGCATGGCGCTGATGCTGATTACGCATGACTTGAGCGTGATCGCCCAGACCGCCCAGCGCGTGGTGGTGATGTACGCCGGGCAGGTATTTGAAACCGGCCGCGTACCGACGATTTTCACCGCACCGCGGCATCCCTACACACAGGCCTTGCTTGCTGCCCTGCCGGAGCACAACTTGGGTCGGGCGCGGCTGCAAACCATCCCGGGCGTCGTGCCGGGTCAATATGATCGCCCGGCGGGCTGTCTGCTGAGCCCGCGCTGCGCCTATGCGACCGACCTGTGCCGCAGCGTGCGGCCCGCGTTAACCGGTCCGGTCGATGCGCAGGTGCGTTGCCATTTTCCGCTGGACGCGGCCGGTCAGCCCACCAACAACTGGCAGAAAGCGGCTTGATGATTACTCCTGCTTCTACAACGGTTACTTCTGCTGGTACCAGTGCTCAGACGGTTACTGCTACGACACCGGCGATTCTGCTCGAAGCCCGAAATTTGTCGAAATACTACCCGGTATCGCAGGGTTTCCTGAAGCCCAAAGGCTCCGCTCGCGCGCTCGACGGGGTCTCGTTTATCCTGGTACGCGGCAAAACTCTGGCCGTGGTGGGTGAATCAGGTTGCGGCAAATCGACGTTGGCGCGCCAGATCGCCATGATCGAACCGCCTACCGGCGGTGAACTCTGGATGGATGGCACCAATATCGCCGACGCCGACCGCGCTACCCTGAAGCGGGTCCGGCCAATGGTGCAAATGGTGTTTCAAAATCCATACGCCAGTTTGAATCCGCGCAAGAAGGTCGGCGCGATGCTGGAGGAGCCATTGTCAATCAACAGCACGTTGAACAAATCCGGCCGCGCTGAAAAAGCTCTGGCGATGATGAAAAAAGTGGGTTTGCGGCCAGAACACTATGGTCGCTATCCGCACATGTTTTCGGGCGGCCAGCGCCAGCGCATCGCAATTGCCCGGGCGCTAATGCTGGACCCGAAAGTGATTGTCGCTGATGAACCGGTATCGGCGCTGGATGTCTCGATTCAGGCGCAAGTACTGAATCTGCTGATGGATCTGCAGGAAGCCAGTGGCGTCGCGTATCTGTTTATCTCGCACAATCTGGCGGTGGTCGAACATATTGCCGACGATGTGCTGGTAATGTATCTGGGTAAGGCGGTCGAGCACAGCAGCAAGCAGCAGCTATTTGCTCGCCCGCTACATCCCTATACCAAAGCATTACTGGCAAGCACACCGCGTATCGACCCGGCGCAACGCCAGCAAAAAATCATGTTGTCCGGTGAGCTGCCATCGCCACTGGCGCCGCCGCCCGGATGCGCCTTCAATAACCGCTGTCCGTTCGCGGTCGAGCGCTGTCGCGTCGAAGTGCCGTTGCTGGAAAATTTTGACGGACAACTGGTGGCCTGCCATCGGGTAGCAGAAATTAATTAACAGGGGTCATGGGGCGGGTCGCTGCCGACCCTCCCGGCTGCACGGTCACGAGGGTGGGCGCAGCACGCGCATGGTCGGCAGCGCGCGGTGAGCGCGCACCGCGCGAAAAATTTCTTTGTTGCACAACTCCACAGCCGCAAGGCTGGTGCAGCCAAATGGGCCCTGAGTTGGTTCGTCAAAAGCGCTTAACTGCCGAACTGGTCGTCGGCTTCTGTTTTTTTCTCACGCGCTTCTTCGATCATCCGGCGATCCTTGATGCGCTTGCGGATAATCGTGGCGTGCTGCTCTGCGGTCATTGGTGGAGCAGTCATCAGTTCTTTGAGTAGAGCCGTGTTGCTGTAGTTATTCTTATTGAGATTGTTCAATTAAGAAACTCCATTGAAAGTCGATCTCCAATAATTGCCCGTCAAAATTGTCGGCGGGTTTTGCCTTCCGGCGCGCGCCGTCGGGAACATTGAAGGCTTGGCAAAAGCGGCGCGTCAAGTCATTCTGCCATAAACCGTACGCAACACTACGCAACATTGCACAAACAGACGGTCTGCAGGGATCTCGAACGCGAGATCGTTGCTTCACTGACGAATGCCGATCTGTTGCGACGCCACACGCGGGATTTCTCGATTGTTAATTTTTGAATGCCAGCTAAAGCTGTGGCGTCGGGCGAAGCGCATGCGCTGGCCAGACAAAAATGCAACCGGCG
>JAYVEF010000141.1:0-4217 GCA_043748965.1 Burkholderiales bacterium | reverse complement strand
TGTTTTGACAGGCGGTGCAGATCTGCGCAAGGATCGATTCGCTTTCGTTATGGAATATCAGCTCGATTGCGCGCATAGAGTAGATGCCGCGAGCGCGGGTAGGTGAAAGACGCACGCCAGATCGATCGTGCGTCTTGACTGCGACCGTTAAAGACATACCCGCCGGTCAGCTCACGCTTGCCGGATTGAAGGCGTACTGGTGCTGGCACGACTCCGTCCTGAAAGACTTTTTCAAAGTACAGAAAGCACGCCGGTGCAGGTGCAGGTGCTTGAAACAGGCTGCCCGGCAAGTCATCGCCGATACCAGGGTGCGGCAACGGATGCTCCAGCGCCAACGTCGATTCAATCAGCAGATGTAGACGGCTCCAGAACTTGAACCGTGCCGCGTCCGTGGTGATGACTGCGGCTTCTGCACACGCGGCACCGGCAATCGCCACGCGGCCCATATGCCAGCGAGGATCGCTTTCCAGTGCATGCCGAAACAGCGCAGCCGCGTCATCCAGGCGGCACTGAACATTTTTC
The DNA here is from genome assembly GCA_043748965.1 of Burkholderiales bacterium. Lineage (GTDB taxonomy): Bacteria > Pseudomonadota > Gammaproteobacteria > Burkholderiales > Burkholderiaceae_D > Actimicrobium. The sequence goes on along the minus strand of JAYVEF010000141.1, from coordinate 3,695 downwards.
AGTCAGTCGCCTATCGCCGCTGCCTCGCGCGCGTCAGCACGCATGGCAGGCGAAGTCTGCCATGCGTCGGCCAGCCCGGTGTTGCGGGCGCTAATTGGATGTGGCAGTGGCGTCGGCGCGACGCACGCACGCACGCACGCAGACTGTCGAATACCCGCACCCAGGCGGAGCTGCGTTCGTCGCTGTTGCCGATGCGGTCCCAATGGAACTGCACGCGAATGCGGCCATATTGGTCGGTATGGATGCTGTCGGGTCCGGACGGGCCGACCACCGTCGCGGTTTGCGGCGCCAGAATTTTTGTGTTGATGCTGTTGAAATTGCGGCCGGATCGCCACAGCACATTTTTGCGCGTGCAGGTCATGCGGTTACGGTAATGTGGCGCTGTGTCAGTCTGCTGAAAATAATTGCTGGTGGCAGAATGATATAACGACAGAATCAGCAATTCGCTGTTGGCAACCTGATTATTATTGCTGAACAGGTTGTAGCCGAAATGATCTATCAGACCGGCGCCTCGACCAGGCAGGCCCTAGCGATTGTTGCCTTTGGCTTCGTAGTATTTGCTGCTGCCCTCGAATTCTTCCATGCGCCGCTGGCCGAGCAGGTCGACGTCCCTGGCGGTTTTGAAACCATACGCGCCGGCATATCCGTACGACTCGATCGACGGCACGTTGCCTTGCCTGGCCAGCGTCGGCACGCTGATATCGATCGGCGTCGGGTTCTTGAAATCAAAGCCACTTAGCGCCACGCTGGCCGGCGCCAGAATGCGTAGTGGCGACCAGTGATCGATGGCGTCTTCTTCGGTACTGCCGCCGTGTCGCTGAAACCGGATCTCGCCGCCACCGTCGATCGGTGCGGTGGCCGTGGAATCGTCCGACACGATCAATTGATGCCCGGCCGCCGTGTGTTCGTACCAGTACAGCCAGCCGGCCGACTCCCAGCGCCGGCTCAGATAATTGAAATCGGTTTCATCGAACTGGCAGGCGTCAGTCATGGTCGGATCTTCGCCGGCGACACGCCAATCCCAATCCGGACACGTAGAATAATCGGTAAAGATGCTATCGGTCTGTTCGCGCACGGTCTTGCCATGGAACAGATAATTATCTTTGCGCAGACTTAAATATTGCAGCCAGGGACCGAGTTCGGCTTCGTAAAACGTAATGTTGCCATCGGATTTTTTGCGCCGGAAGCTGGACACGTAACCTGTGAAATTGCGCAGGCTGCCGTCGGTGCGAACCAGTTCGATGCAGAGCAGCTTGCCCTGCATGTCTTTTAGCCGTATCCCGGCGTCGTCGGAGAGCAGTTCGACCTTGAAGGCGAAGTCGCGCGAGATGCACTCGATCGCATCGAGCTGGTTGACTAAAAACTGGGAAGCGGGGCCTTTGTTGTGCGGGAATGCCAGGCGCAGGATACGGTTGTGTTGGCGACCGTGCAACAGGTCGACGATCTAGCGAATGACGCTATTCATGCGGGTTCCGTTAAATGACGCCGCCGCGCCGCAGGACTAAACCACGTCCATCAATATATTAGCAAATTTGCAATGATTGCCAAAGTTTAAAACGAAGGTAGTGGTCGGCAGGAGGCGGTTTGCATGCGCGAGCAATTAAAGCACTGCCACCACGACAATGACTATCCCGAGCGGAGGGCCGATTCCAACCCAGCATCTAAGCCAGTATCAATGCCAGCTGCCCCTGCGCACCCTCCGACGGGCTTTGCCGAAAGCCACTTTTGGCAAACCGGTGCCAGCGTCCGATCACCATGCATACCAGCAGGTTGGCACGCATGCCGACTTCTGCTTCACGCGCCTGGCCCTGCGTGACCGCCACTCGCAGGGCTTGTTTGACGGCCAGCTCGATACGCTCGATGAACTGGTTCATGCGCAGTTGCAAACGCTCGTCTTCATTGACCAGTGCTTCACCCAGAATGACGCGCGTCATACCGGGATTGCGTTCAGCAAAATTCAGTAGCATGGTGCCGATCGCCTGGGCCTGATCCAAGCCGTTTTCCTGCTGTTCAGTGATCTGGTTGATCAGACCGAAAACGGTCGTCTCGATAAATTCGATCAGCCCTTCGAACATCTGCGCCTTGCTGGCGAAATGTCGGTAAAGCGCGGCCTCGGACACGTCGACGCGGGCAGCCAGCGCAGCGGTCGTGATTTTTTCGCCCTTGGGCTGTTCCAGCATTGTTGCCAGCGTTTGCAGAATCTGCAGCTTGCGTTCGCCCGGTTTGGTCGTGGCCATGTTTTTTTCCAAGGTGAGCATCGATAGCAAAAGTGAACAATTCAGCGAAGTCGGTGCATCTGTCGCGATAGTTGCCTGATGGATTTTACTTTGACATCGACGAAGTGGGGGCGCTTTATGAAACCGGACGGTGCAAGAGCGGTTTCGCTGTGCAGATATTGCGTCACCCACACTGTGCGCAGTCCGGTCCGGTGCGCTGCCTTCAGATTCACGACCGTGTCTTCGACCAGCACGCAGCGGCTCGCACGCAGCCCTTCCCGTGCCAGCAATTGATGCAGCATCAGACGCGATGGCTTGGGCCGCAGCTGACGGTGTACGCGCATCGACTCGATCGATATGTGGCGCGCAACATGGCGATGCAGGCCAAGCTGGCGCATCACGTCAGTGGAGTACCGCAGCGGCGCATTGGTGAGCAAAATCTTGCGGCCCGGCAGACGACGCAGCATTGCCTGCAAACCGGGTTCGGCACGGATCATCGCGGGCAGATCATCAAATCGGTGCGCCTCGCGTAAAAAGTCTTCTTGCCGGACATCATGATGCTTTACCATGCCAAGCAGTGTCGCGCCATAGCGTTTCCAGTAGGCGACCCGGGCGGCATCGACCACGGCGGCGCTTGCGGGCTGGTCGGGCGTCCCGAGCACCTGCGCGATAAAGCGATTCATGTTGCGATTGATCGCTGGAAAAATCGCATGGGAGGCGTCGTGCAGCGTATTGTCAAGGTCGAACAACCAGGTCAGCACGGCAAATTATTCAAAGAGAGTCTATGCATCGCCAGTTCGTTATCCTGTGGTTCGCCCTGTCGGCACTGTGCAACGTGGCCGTGCGTGCACAAGCCGCGCCGGACACTTCCGCCCAGCCCAATCGCGGCAGTCTGTACCGGGTTGTGCACGATGGCCATTCGGCCTACCTGTTCGGCACCATCCATGTCGGTCAGGCGTCATTCTATCCGCTTGAGCCGGTGGTACTGCGTGCGCTGGCCGACGCAGGCAAACTTGCCGTGGAACTGGACATTCGGGACCAGGCGTCATTGAAAGCCGCGGTCGACAAATACGGCATGCTGACGCCGCCACAAACACTCGATCAGGTGCTGGCCGCCGACACGCTGCAAGATTTGCGGCAGGCTCTGAATCGGCTCGCTATCCCCTTCGCCGCAATTGCGCGCATGAAGCCATGGATGCTCAGCAATGTACTGCTGGCGCTGACGCTGGAACAGGCCGGCTTTGCCCGCGACCAGGGCATCGAAATGGTGTTGCTGGAACAAGCCAAGGTCAGTGCAAAGCCGGTGGCCTCACTCGAAACCGCCGACTACCAAATTGGCCTGTTTAATGCGTTAGACGCCGTGCAACAGGAGCAATATCTGCGCGAAACCCTGCTAGCGTTAAAGTCCGGCAGGATGGAACGCCAGTCGCGCGAACTGATGGACGCCTGGGGTCGCGCCGATAGCCCCGCGCTTGAAAT
>JAYVEF010000140.1:0-4228 GCA_043748965.1 Burkholderiales bacterium | reverse complement strand
TCGAGGATCACCTTGCCCCAGACGCGGCCATGCCGGATGGTACCGTCTGCGCGCAGAATTCGACGGTCGTTCTGATAATCACGGCCATTAGGATACAGTCCCGAAAGCGGCGTGCGGCCGCGGCGCGATCATCCGAAGGAATCAGCATGATCGCCAGCGCCAGCGCCGGCTTGATCGACTGCGGTACCAGCCCGGAAATCGTAAAAACTTCATCCGACCATTCCATCTCGCCGCTGGCAAAATCATAGCCCCAGGTACCTAGTTGCGTTACCTGCTGGGCAATCGTCAGGATCGTCTTGGTAGTTGCCAAAGCCTGTTCGGTACGGCTGCGCTCCGCGATTTCCTGGCGCAGCAAAGCATTTGCATAGACGAGTTCGGCGGTCTGCTCGCGCACACCGATTTCACGGCTGACATCGCGCTGCAGTGCGCCAAAATAATGTGCATTCCCCTGCGGGTCCTGCAGGGGATACAGCGTGATTTCGTTCCAGAACAGACTGCCGTCACGCCGATAATTGCGCAGTGTGGCGCGCACGCTAAGTCGATCCCGCAGCGCCGCGCGGACCTTGTCGAGATCATCCTGATAAGGATTGTCGTTTTGCAGAAAGCGACAATTACGCCCGATGATTTCATCGGCTGGGTAGCCGGTCAAGCAGGTGAATGCCGCATTGGCGCAGATTACCGGCGCGTCGGGCAGACTGAGATCGCTGATGACGATACCGTCATCGCTGCCATCGATGCTCTGTTGAGACACCAGAAATTGAAAAAACTACAGCATGCTGACCCCGAGTCGTCATGATGCCTCACTTCAACCAGATCTTGCGGTATTCGTCGCGGTAAGCTGTAGCTGGATCAAAGGTGTTTTTCTGGCCGCTGTGAAACGCCGTATTTTCGCTGGTGACCAGATACACTGGCGAGAGATAGCCGCTTGGCTTGTCGCCAACGATTGCGCGATTCAGTTCGTCGACCAGTTGCCAGCCTTGCAGACCGAGCGGCTCGGGAATCGTACCAATTTGCAGTTGCCGTGCGCGGATGCGCTCATACGCGGATTCGCTGCCGTCGCCAGCACCGATCCCGCGCAAACGTGCGGTCGTTGCAGCGACATCGGCGCTGGGATGCGCCAGCAAATCGAAATAGTGGTCATTGGTCGCCAGGATATGGGTCCAGCGATTGGCGAATTTTTTTGACAGTGCCGCCACCCGTGCCTGAAACACCGCAGGTGTTTCGGCCAGAGGCGCTTCTTCGACACTTAACAACGAACAGGTCTGGCACTGCTTGACCAGATCGGCCATTTCAGTGGCTTTGGCAGCGGCATAAGCAGTCGATGAATCGACAAACAACACCACCCCAGCTCGGCCATTGGCATCCACCACGCCATACATGGCAGCGATCTGACCGACTTCCCGTGGGTCGGTGCCCAAGTTGGTGAACAGTCCTTCGGCCGGACCGGGCCGCGCAGCCGCGTGCCAGCCCACCACCGGCACCTTCATTTTCGCTGCTGCGGCCAGTTCACGGGGTTGTTTGGCGGCGTCTGCGCCGGCGAAAATGATGCCGTCGGGCTTTAGGGCCAAGGCGCGGCTGAACGCCTCGGCTCGACGACCTGGCACGCCGTAGCAATCGACCACCTGCAGGTTCCAGCCGATGACGCCTACGGCTTCTTTGACACCTGCGGCAAGGCGCGTTTCACCCTTGTCGCGCAAATCGGCCGCGATCAGAACGATAAATTTTTTGTGGGCGCCGGTCGGGCCGCTGACGGGTCCTTCCCAGCGGTTTGGATAGGCCTGCGCCCGGGCCACTCTGGCATTGCCGCGTCCCAAAAACAGAGCGGGGTCTTCCTGCGCCAATGCGTTGCTGGCTGCACCCAGCAGGACAGCTCCACAAATCAGATTACGGATCAAGGTAAATTTCATTTTTATTGGTAATTAAAAACGACGACCGCCGTAACGGATCGGTAACCGCACGGCACCAGAGCAACCCTCGTTTCTGCGCTGTTGGCAAGAGAGCGATCTATGAATAACATGGATTATTGCTATCGGTCAATTCTCGGATGCCAAGTGCGGTTCGCCGACGACACCTTTGCACCCGGGAAAGCCCCGCCAACGGTTCGGTCTTCTGTTGTTACCCAAAACGGCGCAGCGCGTCCAGCCCCAGTCCGATACCGATGCTGCCGAACAGATCACCTTCCACCTGACGTGCGCCTGGTATCAGCTGGGCAATGCGCTGCCGTATCGCGCCAACGCCGCTGGCGCCGCCGGTAAAGAACACCGTATCGATGTGCGCCGCATCGGCACCCGCATCGCGCAACAATGTTGCCACCGTCGCCGCAACGTTGTCCATCAAATGTGCGATGGCAGCGTCGAAGTCGGTGCGCTGCAGTGTCAACGGTGCGGGCAGATTCAGGCGCGCGAGTGACATCGACACGGTCGGCGATTCGGACAGACTGATCTTGCCTTCTTCGACCTGCATTGCCAGCCAGTGGCCATCGCGCTGTCGTACCAGTTGCAGCAACCGGTCGAGCCGGTCGCGCGCGCACGCCTCGCGCCAGACGTCGTGCAACTGCGCCCAGATCTTTTTTGTGTAGACCAGATTGATCGTGTGCCAGGTCGCCAGATTGAAATAATACGAGGACGGTACTTCGGTATCGTTTTGCAGACGCGTGCCCAGCCCGAGGAGCGGCATGACCGCCGCCAGACTCAGATATTTGTCAAAATCCGTGCCGCCGACATGTATCCCCCCGGTCGCCAGAATATCGCTGCGCCGGTCGATCTGAAGGGCCCGCTGCGACGATAACCGCACCAGCGAAAAGTCCGAGGTGCCACCACCGATGTCGACCACCAGTACTAGCTCCTGGCGACTGATCTGCGCCTCATAGGCGAAGGCGGCAGCGATCGGCTCGAACTGAAATTCAACCGCGCCGAATCCGCTGTCGTGCGCAATTTCGCGCAGGGTCTGCTCGGCTTGTCGGTCCGCGGCCGGGTCGCCATCGACAAAAAACACCGGTCGCCCGATGACGGCGCAGTCAAACTGCTGGTGGCTATCGCACTCGGCACGCCGTTTCAGTTCGCCGATGAACTGCGAGAGCAGCATGCGAAATGGCAGAGTGCGCCCCATCACCTCGGTCTGGCCGTCGATCAGACTGCTGCCGAGCAGGCTTTTTAGCGAGCGCATCAAACGACCCTCGTGACCCGCGAGATAGTTCGCCAGCGCTGCGCGACCATAGCTGACCTGATCGTCTTCGGCGTTAAAAAACACCGCCGACGGCAAGGTCGGCTGGTCGGCTTCAAGCCGCAACAGGCCGCCTTGACCCGCTCGGCACAGGCCCACTGTCGAGTTCGAGGTACCGAAATCCACACCACAAGCGATTGCCATCGAACTTTCCTGTACTGCAAATGGCTGCCGATAATAGTCCAACACATCGCATCCGGGTAGCCCGATTTGCGCCGCCGGTAAAACTGCGGTTTGCCAAAATAGTCGCCGCAGGCCAACGCAGATCGCCTGGAAAGACTTATGATCGGCAGCGTTGTAACTTTCTGAAAGTCATCATGTTGCGTGCCATTGCTTCCGCTACTACTACTGCCCTTCTTACCGGCACTTTGTTGGGCGCCGTTTGTTTCTACGCTGCGCCAGCCGGCGCCCGCGCACGCTTTGACGAGCCAGCCGAAGCACCCAAAAAATTCTCGCTCAGCGCGCAGTACACCAAATACGAATATCGAATTCCCATGCGCGATGGTGTCAAGCTGTTCACCGCAGTGTACGTGCCGAAGGACCAGTCTGTCCGCTGGCCGTTCCTGATCCACCGCACGCCCTACAGCGCCGGCGTGATCGAAGACGACAAACTGCATTATGGCGTCGATTTTATGCCCAAGCGGCTGCAGGTTTCCGAAGAGTTGCTGCGAGCCGGTTATATCGTCGTGGTGCAGGACGTGCGCGGTCGCTATCAGTCGGGCGGTACCTTTATCGAAATGACGCCGCATCAGGAAGATAAATTGGGCAACGCCGTCGATCAGAGCACCGACATGCACGACAGCGTCGACTGGCTCCTGAAAAATATTCCGAACAATAATGGCAACGTCGGCATCAGCGGCACCTCGTATCCGGGCTTTTATTCGATCGCCAGCGTGATCGATTCGCATCCGGCGATCAAGGCGGCGTCACCGCAAGCACCGATTGCCGACCTGTACATGAACGACGATTCGTATCATGGTGGCGCGTTCATGCTGAATGCGAATTT
>JAYVEF010000139.1:0-13312 GCA_043748965.1 Burkholderiales bacterium | reverse complement strand
AGAGCGAAATAAATTGGATGCCGAACGAGACTGTAGACGCCGGTCGTGACCAGCTTGCTGTCCGGCGTGGGTTTTGGAAAAGGCGTTAGCGAATGGCCGAGCTGAATGATACTCAGCGCCAGAAGGACGGCGGAGATTATCAACAAAATCACCCCAGTCCATAGAACCAGGGGGCGTGAAGGCCATTGAAACGGAAACAGCATCGGCGCGCCAACATAGCCTGCGAGAAGCAGAATTTGTAGAACGACCCATCCTTCGCCACGCTTGCCCATGCTGGAGTTCGTGATTCCTAATATTCGGATTGAACGATCCGCTCAGAAAGTATTTATCGGAATTTTCAAGTAGCGAACGCCATTTGCCTCGGGCTCTGGCAGCTCACCTGCACGAATATTGACCTGGATCGCGGGAAGAATCAGAGTCGGCATGTCGAGCGTCGCGTCGCGCGCCGTGCGCATCGCAACAAACTCGTCTTCGGAGATACCATCATGCACGTGCACGTTGTGCAGGCGATGTCCGCTCACCGTCGCAACCCACTGCGCGACACGTTCCGGCGGCGGGTAGTCATGGCACACATAGATCTTCGTGTCGCCAGGAAGCGCCAGAAGTTTTCTGACTGAGCGATACAGTGTTGGCGCACTGCCTCCTGGAAAATCACAGCGGGCCGAGCCGATGTCGGGCATGAACAGCGTGTCACCGACAAATACCATGTCTTCGACTTGATAAGCCATGTCCGCCGGCGTATGTCCGGGAACATGGAGTGCGGTGACCTCCAGCTGGCCGATATGAAATATCTCATTGTCGGCAAACAAGTGGTGGAACTGGGAGCCGTCGAGCTTGAAGCTTGCTTCCAGATTGTAGATCGGCTTGAAGACGCCCTGGACAGTGCGAATGCTCTCGCCAATGGCAATCTTGCCGCCTAGTTTTGCATGAAGATACGGCGCGGCTGACAGGTGATCTGCATGCGCATGTGTTTCAAGAAGCCATTCAACTTTCAAGCGATGGGTTTCAACAAACGCAACGATCTTGTCGGCGCCGGTTGTGCTGGTATGGCCGGACTTGCCGTCGTAATCCAGCACCGAATCGATCACGGCACATGCCGTACCGTCTTGTTCATAGACGACATAGGTCACGGTGCCCGTAACGGCATCATGAAAAGCTTGTACTTGAGCAACCATAAAAATCTCGCGTTTTCGATTAAGGAAAGATTATTCTATTTATACACGAAGTGTGTGGCAATATAACGTAATTCTTCACTTTTAATGCTGCCCATGCCGACGCGCCTGACGCCATTTGCCATCTCGATGTTACGGGAGTCCGCCGCGAAAGCTTGTGGCTTACTAAAAGCAATGGCGAACGAAGACCGGCGGTTGATTCTTTGCCAGTTGTCGGAAGGAGAGCATAACGTCGGCCAGTTGCTTTCCCTCGTCGGTATTCAGCATCCAATGCTTTCGCAGCACCAAGGTATCTTGCGCGGGGAAGGGTTGGTTACCACGCGGCGTGACAGAAAGTTTATTTACTATTCCTTGGGCAGCAATGAAGTGGTTCAGGTGATGCATACCTTGTCCAGTCTGTACTGCGGGAAAGTGAAGAGAATGCTGTCGGATCAATAGGGTGGTTGCGCACTCGGCTCGTCCTCCAGCGCAGGTAAAGTTGCAAATCATGCCCAAAATAAATGGCGAGGAGACAACAATGCAGGCGATCACCAAGGTTGACAACAATTTTTCTACCTGCGGGCAAATCATTTCCAGCGATGTTTCCGACATTGCCGCAATGGGTTTTCGCTCGATTATCTGTAATCGGCCAGACGAAGAAAGCCCTGATCAACCCCGTTTTACCGATATTGAAAATGCTGCACGGCTCCAGGGACTTCAGGTCGCTTATTTGCCTGTTGTCACCGGACGAATCGAGCCGGCTGATGTCGCTGCATTCGCAAACTTGCTTAGTACGCTTCCGGCACCCATCATCGGATTTTGTCGTAGCGGCAAGCGTTCAACTAGCCTTTACACCGCTGCCCAGGCAATAAAGAGCCCCGACGTCACGCGACCGTCCCTGATCGCATCAGGGGCTGCGCCAGATCTTTCTTCCGTCGACATACTAATCGTTGGCGGTGGGGCTGCCGGTATTGGGCTGGCATCGAGCTTGTTACAGCGTCAACCGGGCGTGGAAATCTGTATCGTCGAGCCAGCCGACCAGCATTATTATCAGCCGGCATGGACCCTGGTCGGCGTCGGCGAATTCGATATCAACAAGACAGTGCGCCCAATGGCCGAATTGATGCCGAAAGGCGTTCGATGGATCAAGTCCTCCGTGCAGTCATTCGCGCCGGAGGACCACTCGGTGATCCTTTCTGATGGCAAAACCGTGAAATACCGCCAGCTGGTGGTCGCCCCCGGATTGAAACTGAAATGGGACGGTATCGAAGGACTGGTCGCGACCCTGGGCAAGAACGGCGTGACGTCCAACTACCGTTTTGATCTGGCCCCCTATACGTGGTCGCTGGTCAAGAACCTGAAAAAGGGCGTGGCGATTTTTACGCAGCCTGGCATGCCGATCAAGTGCGCGGGCGCCCCGCAAAAGGCAATGTATCTCTCGTGTTCATATTGGGAAAAGCAGGGCGTGCTGGACAAGATCAACGTGGAATTCGACAACGCCGGCGGGGTCCTCTTCGGCGTGGCGACCTTCGTGCCGCCGCTGATGGAATATGTAAAGCGGTACCGGGCAAAGCTTGAGTTCAACTCGAACCTGGTAGCGGTCGATGGGCCCGGAAAGAAAGCCTGGTTTTCAGTCAAGAACGCTGCAGGAGAAGTGTCGCGGGTCGAAAAACCCTTCGATTTCCTCCACGTCGTGCCACCGCAAGTAGCGCACGATTTTGTCAAGCAAAGTCCGCTGGCAGACGCAGACGGCTGGGTGGATGTCGACCAGAAGACGCTGCAGCACACACGCTTTCCGAATGTGTTCAGTCTTGGGGATGCCTGTTCCGCGCCGAACGCGAAGACAGCGGCGGCCGTGCGCAAGCAGATTGTCGTCGTCGCCGAGAACTTGCTGGCGTTGCGTGCAGGGGCGAGTCTGCCAACCGCCTACGACGGCTATGGCTCCTGCCCCCTGACGGTCGAAATCGGCAAGATCATCCTGGCCGAATTTGGCTACGGCGGAAAACTCCTGCCCACGTTTCCTATCGATCCGACGGTGGCGCGCCGATCCGCCTGGATTTTGAAGAAGAATATGCTGCCCGCGATCTATTGGAGCGCAATGCTCAAGGGACGGGAATGGCTGGCCCGGCCCGGCAAATCCTGAAGCCGGGTCAAAACGAATGGGTCTCAGCATTTTCCTTGGCACGCTGGTCGGCGTCATTGCAGCACTTACGGGGGCGGGAGGTGGAATTCTGGCCGTCCCGTTGTTGGTATTCGGATTGCACCTGACACTGGCCCAGGCCGGACCGATCGGTCTCATGGCCACGGGCGTATCGGCGGCGCTCGGTGCGCTTCTAGCGCATCAGGTCGGCCTGGTGCGTTACAAGGCGGCGACATTGATGGCCGCAACTGGCATGGCCCTTACCCCAGTCGGACTGTGGGCCGCCACGCGTGTTCCTACCGTACCGCTGACAATCCTCTTTGCTGCCGTTTTGATTTACGTTGCATACAGGACTTACATCAGGGCGGCGAGGGAGGCAGTATCGGGCAGCGTGCCGGATGACGATGCATTCACGCCTTGCAAGCTCGACGACTCGATCGGTCGGCTGATCTGGACGGTGCCTTGCGCGCGCGTACTGGCCGGATGGGGAATGATGGTGGGATTCCTCTCGGGACTGCTTGGAGTCGGGGGCGGGTTCGTCATCGTGCCGACCCTGCGGCGCTACACAAATCTGGACATGCGCTCGATCGTGCCGACGTCGCTGGCGGTGATCGCATTGGTTTCCGTTGCGGGCGTTGCCATTAGTGCGTTCTCCGGCAGCCTGATCTGGACAATCGCACTGCCGTTTTCGGCAGGCGCGTTGCTGGGTATGGTCGCTGGAAGAGTCGTCAGCGACCGGTTGTCGGGCGCTGTACTTCAGAAAGGCTTTGCGGCGCTCTGCCTGGTCGTTGCCGTTGGACTCGTCGTGCGGTCAGTATCCTAGCCGCAACGCGGGTCGGCTATTGATCGATCTTACCTGATCGGTTCCCACCTATACCAGTTGCGTCGCACCATCGATTTCTTAGTCATGCAGAAATCGCTCGGCCTATACTTGAACGACATAATAATGAGAAAGAAACTATGGGACATTCGTTTATCTTGACAACGCTAGCCGTATTCATTGCCTCACTTCCCGCTGCCGGCATGGTGCATGCTGAAAGCCCGTCGGCCGTAGTGAAGGCAGCGTCACCCAAGCACAAGGTGGTTTTCCAGGTTAGCGACAACGATCCAAAAAAGTGGGAGCTCACGATGAGCAACATCCGCAATATCCAGGCGGATCTTGGCAAGGAAAACATCGCCGTCGAAGTGGTTGCCTATGGCCCGGGCCTGGCGATGCTGCAACTCGAATCGCCCGCTTCCAACCGCGTTGCCGACGCATTGCGCGCCGGTGTGAAAGTTGTGGCATGTGAAAACACCATGCATGGACAGAAGCTCACCAAGGATGACATGCTCGGTGGAATCGATTACGTGCCCGCAGGCGTCTCGGAGATCATGTTGCTGCAGGAAGCGGGTTACGCTTATGTACGGCCGTAATCTTCAAGCGGATCGCAGGAGCCGGCATAGGCGGCAGCCGTTGTCCTTGGAGCAGGCGGGGCGGCTGGTTACCCGCGGCTGGCTCGTCGTGCTGCTATTCCTGAGCGGTGTGGGGAATGCCGCCGAGGGCGACAAGGTGCTAATGGCAATATCCGTCTCGCCCCACGTCTATTATTTTCAAGGCGACGCCGGGATGGCGTCGAGTTCGAACCAGGGCTTCATGTCAAACGCTGGCTTTGTCGTCACCGATGATGGCGTCGTGGTCTTCGACAGCCTTGGTAGCCCGGTCCTTGGCGCCGCGATGATTACAGCGATTCGCAAGATCACTTCGGTCCCGATCAAGCGGGTGATCGTCAGTCACTACCATGCGGATCACATTTATGGTCTGCAGGCCTTCAAGGCGATCGGTGCGGAAATATGGGCGCATCAAAATGGCCGGGCTTACCTGGCCTCGGATGTTGCCGTGGCGCGCCTGGCCGAGCGGCGGGTGAGCCTGTTCCCCTGGGTCGACGACATGACCCGTGTGCTCGCAGCGGACAAATGGCTCGATTTCACGGGCCACAAGGTTATCCCGTTCACGATGGGAGGCATTCATTTTCAGCTGATTGATGTCAGCGGTGCCCATTCCAACGAAGACATCATGTTGTTCGTCGAAAACGACGCGGTCCTGTTTGCCGGCGACCTTTATTTTACGGGACGCATTCCGTTCGTTGGTAACGCCGACAGCCGCGTATGGCTGACCGCTTTAGACCACATGCTGGAAGTAAAACCGAAAATCGTCATACCCGGCCACGGCGCAAAGTCAACTGATCCCGCCGCTGACCTGCGCCTGACCAAAGACTATCTGACCTATCTGCGCAAGGTGATGGGCGCGGCGGTCAATGACATGACCGGTTTTGAAGAGGCCTACGCGAAGACCGATTGGAGAAAATTTGCAGCTTACCCGGCCTTTGCCCAGGCAAACAGGTTGAATGCCTATGGAACGTACATCCTGATGGAACAGGAAAGCCTGGAGAAGAAATGACCTATCACACCGCATCAAGGGTAATTGCAACGGCTCTGTCATGCCTTGCTTTATTGGCGATATCTCCTGGAGCCGATGCGCAGGACGCCGATAAAGTCTTCGCAGGCGCGGATCGCAAGGTCGGCATGGTGCTCCACGAGGAAAAAAATTGCGCAGCCTGCCATGCACAGCGTCTGGGTGGGGATGGCTCGAGTATCTATACCCGGATCGACCGGAAGGTCAAGACGCCCGCGAAATTACTGGCGCAGGTAGCGCTGTGTAACGCGCAATTAAGCAGCGCCATGTTTCCGGACGATGAGCGTGACGTCGCCGCATTCCTGAATCATGACTATTACCATTTTAAGTAAACCCCCTATTGGTCAGGCTTACCCGTCGCAGTTTATCAATGTTCGTTACCAGGAGTTCTACATGTCGAAATTATCTACGCTGTTGCTTGCCGCAACGCTCGCCTGCATACCGTATCACGCCGCGACTGCACAGTCCCGTGCAACAGAGCACGGCGCCAAGACCACGGTCGTATTGCAAGTCAGCGACGACGATCCGAAAAAATGGGGCCTTGCCTTGAACAATGCGAAGAATATCCAGAAGGATCTGGGCGAGAAAAACGTCGAGATCGAGATCGTTGCGTTTGGCCCCGGAATCGGCATGTTCAAAGGCGACGCCGAAATTGCAGCGCGCGTACGTGAAGCAAAAGCTGACGGCATTGCTCTGGCAGCCTGCGAAAATACCATGGCAGCGCAAAAGCTGAAGAAGGAAGACATGAACGCAGCGGTCGGCTATGTTCCTTCCGGCGTGGTCGAAATCATCAAGAAAGAAAAAGCCGGCTACGCTTATTTGCGTCCCTAAAAAAGTTGCTATGTCGTCGCGCCGCATTGCGGTATCCCATCGACAGTGCGTAGAAGCCGTCGAGCCGATACTTCGTTGCGGAGCGAGACTTCGTTAAACATGTGCTAACGCACAATTGACGGGTGCGCTGGGAAGTGCCCCGGACAGAATGGATCACCACCGTTCGTGATGCAGTGCGCAATCGAAATAGCTTGAATTAAACGTGCAAATTTGGTTATATGCTTACATTCGCATATAAAGGATATCAACCCAATGCCAAGCGCTGACAAAGCGGAGCTGCAAAATCTTTTCGAAATGGTATCGCGTTACTTTTCGATCCTATCCGACCCGACCCGACTAAGCATTTTGCATGCGCTTTGTGATGGCGAACGTTCGGTCGGCGAGATCGTGGCCATTACGGAATCGACTCAGACGAACATCTCCCGGCATTTGAAGTTGATGTATGACGCCAATCTTTTACTAAGGCGTAAAGAAGGAACGTTGGTTTTTTACAAAGTTAGCAACGAAAGTACGGTGGACTTGTGCCGTGGTGTCTGTACGCAAATGGCGATCGAAATGGGAAGTCAAAAAAAAATTAATCCGAAGCTTGCCAAAAAATTTACGCTGCAGCCGTGATCGTCACAGTATTTACTTCAAGGCTCGCACCATATCTTGGTGACTCGCAAGGAACGACAACATGCATGATGCAACAAAAAAAAGCGGTCGAATTCTTCCGGCGCCAGAAAACTTCGTCACCCCGGAGCTGGCGCAAGCGATCACGATCGAAGGTTTGAATGAAGCGCGGCGGGGTTTCTTGCGTAAAGGATTTCTTGCGGCCGGCGCCGCCGTCGCTGCAAGCAGCGGCATGGCAATGGGACTCAGCCCGGCGGATGCAGAAGGTGATCCCAATATTCTGAATTTGCCGGTGCATTCCACAACGCTCGGTAAAGGCGTGGCGACAAATCCGTATGGCATGCCTTCGAAATTCGAGACGCATCTGCTGCGGCGCGAGTCGCCGGGTCTAACGCGCGTTAGTCAGGCATCGGTGGCCTTTGCTCCACTGCAGGGACTGTTCGGCATCATCACGCCAAATGGGCTGCACTTCGAGAGGCATCACCAGGGCTGGTACGACATCGATCCGACCAAGCATCGTCTGATGGTCAATGGCATGGTCAAGCAGGCCAAGGTCTACACGATGGATGACATCATGCGCCTGCCATCGGTGTCGCGCATGCACTTTATTGAGTGCGGCGCCAATACCGCCACCGAATGGGGCAATGTCGCCGTGCCCACGGTTCAATACACGCACGGCATGCTCAGTTGTTGCGAATTTACCGGGGTGCCGCTGTCGGTACTGCTGGACGATTGCGGCTTCGACCGCAAGAACGGCAAATTCGTGCTGGCCGAGGGCGGGGATGGCTCATCGATGACCCGGACCATCGCCATGGACCGGGCGCTGGACGACGCCATCGTTGCCTACGGCATGAACGGCGAGATGCTGCGCCCAGAGAACGGATATCCCTTGCGCCTTGTCGTGCCGGGCGTGCAGGGTGTGTCCTGGGTGAAGTGGCTGCGCCGCATCGAGGTCGGCGACATGCCGTGGGGCGCCAAGGATGAAGCGATCCATTACGTCGATCTTCAACCAGATGGTCAGCAGCGTCAGTACACCTCGATCCAGGAATGTAAATCCGTGATCACCTCGCCGTCGGGCGGACAGACGCTGGTGGATAAAGGCTTTTTCAACGTCACCGGCCTGGCCTGGTCAGGGCGTGGCAAGGTCAAGCGGGTGGACGTGTCGGCCGACGGAGGCCGCACTTGGCGTACCGCGCGCCTGGAGGGACCCGTTCTTACCAAATGCCTCACGCGTTTCAACATCGACTGGACCTGGGATGGATCTCCTGCCGTGTTGCAGGCGCGCGCCATCGACGACACCGGCTATGTGCAACCGAAAGGCAGTCAATTGCGTGCGGTACGCGGTACCAAGTCGATTTACCACAACAACGCGATCCAGTCGTGGCAGGTCGCAGCGACCGGAGAGGTCTCCAATGTCCAGATTTACTAAGCCGCTTCTGATTGCCACCACGCTCCTGGCAGCCACGCTCGGGCCAGTCGTCAGTGCCGCCGATCTCGCCGGTATCGGCAGGCCAGCGACACCGAAGGAGGTCGCTGCGTGGGACATCGATGTACGGCCAGATTTCAAAGGACTGCCGAAGGGTTCAGGCACGGTACAGCGTGGGCAAGACGTATGGGAAGGCAAGTGCGCCAGCTGCCACGGTGTCTTCGGGGAATCGAATAACGTCTTCACGCCGATCATTGGCGGCACCACGAAGGAAGACATGGCAAGCGGTCATGTGGCAGCGCTAGCGAACGGCAAGCAACCCCAGCGCACGACCATGATGAAAGTGCCGACGGTCTCGACCTTGTGGGATTACATCCACCGTGCCATGCCATGGAACGCGCCAAAATCGCTGTCCACGGAGGAAGTCTACGCGGTGACAGCCTATATCCTCAACATGGCAGAGGTGGTGCCGGCCGATTTCACGCTGTCGGACCAGAATATTGCAGAAGTTCAAAAGAAAATGCCAAATCGAAATGGCATGACCTTGAAACATGGCATGTGGGACGTGAAGGGAACTCCGGATGTCCACAACGTCGCGTGCATGAAGGATTGCCCGGTGCAGACAACGGTATCGTCATTCCTGCCGGATGCAGCCCGCGGCGCCAGTGGCAATCTGGCAGACCAGAATCGACAATTCGGACCGGTTCGGGGTGTGCCGTCGCCTGCAAGCGGAACGGCTGTCAATGCAGGCGCAACTGCCAAGAGTGCATTAGCTGCCGGACCGGCAAACCCAACCGCCGCTGCACCGGTGATTGCCGCGCCAACGGCTGGACAAGGGGTCGCTCTGCTCAATCAGAACAGCTGCGTCGCTTGTCACGGCATGACCAACAAGATCGTCGGTCCTGGGTTCAACGAAATCATGGCGAAATACAAGGGCGACGCCGGCGCACAGGCGCGCCTTGAAGCCAAGGTAAAAAATGGTGGCAGTGGCGTCTGGGGTCCGATTCCCATGCCGCCACAGGCCACCATCAAGGAAGACGATATCAAGACCATGGTGCGATGGATTCTGACCGGCAGTTAGGCCTGCAGTCGATCGACGTGTGGAAGTAGTGCATCGCAGCGCCAGCAACATGGCAAACATACAGGAGACAGGAATGGACAAGAAACGACGCGACATGATCCGAATCGGATCAGCATTGAGCATGGCTTTTGCGGCGGGCATCCTGAAGGTGGGTGATGTCTTCGGCGCCGAATGGAGCCCGAAAGTGTTTGATGCAAAGAGCCTCGATGCGGTACTGAAGGAGCTCGGAGGCGACAAATTCGCGGTCAGTCCAGACATCACCATCACCGCGCCGGAAATTGCCGAGAATGGCGCTGTCGTTCCCGTGGCCATCTCGACCACATTGCCGAAAACCGAGTACATGGCGATCCTGGTCGAAAAAAATCCGAGCGCGATGTCGGCCAGTTTCAATATTCCGCCGGGCACGGAACCCAACATCTCCACGCGGGTAAAGATGGGGACGACGTCCAACGTCATTGCCCTGATTAAGTCGGATGGCAAATGGCTGACTGCATCCAAGGAAATCAAGGTCACGCTGGGCGGATGTGGCGGCTAGGCGATTCAATCGAGCCGCTCAACGCTTCCGCGGGCATTAGGCAAACAACAATTAATCAGCACTATTTGAAAGGAATACCATCATGGGCGATCCAATGCGCATTCGTGCCACGACTGCGGGCGATGTAGTCGACGTCAAGATCCTGATGCGTCACGACATGGAGACCGGCCAACGCAAGGATGCCGCGGGCAAGGTCATCCCGGGACATTTCATCCAGAACCTGGTCGTCAAATCCAACGACAAGATCGTGCTCGACGGGCTGTTCGGGCCGTCTGTCTCCAAAGATCCCTACCTCGCGTTCAAATTCAAGGGCGGCGCCAAGGGCGATAAGATTTCGGTGACCTGGACGGACAACAAGGGTGATACCCGGACCGACCAGACGATTGCCTCGTAAGCCAAAGAATGCGTGCCGCCAGGCGCGATGCGACAACGCTTACCGAGAACTATGCCGGGAAGTGAAGGGCGCCGCAAGAGCGTCACGGCGCAAGAACATTACAGGAGACGACATGCACTATCTTGTTACCACGGGCGTCGTTGTAGCGGCCATTGCCGCGGTCGTGGCGTCCCCGCTGCACGCGCAGACATCGGCGACCGACGAAATCGCGAAGTATCGGCAGATGCTGGCCGACGGCAACCCGGCCGAGCTCTGGGAAGCGCGTGGCGAAGACCTGTGGAAGACAAAGGCCGGACCGAAGAACGCGTCTCTCGAGCAATGCGATCTCGGCAAGGGGCCGGGCGTCGTCAAGGGTGCGTACGCCGAGCTGCCGCGGTACTTCAAGGACACCAACAAGGTGATGGACCTTGAACAGCGGCTGATCCAGTGCCGCACCACGCTGCAAGGCCTGTCGTATGCCGAAGCGGTCAAGACGCCATTCGGATCGGTCGGCAATCCATCCATCATCGAGGGCCTTGTGGCTTATGTCGCCGGCGAATCGCGCGGCATGAAAATGGCTGCGAGCGCGTCGCATCCCGCCGAAAAGCGGGCCTATGAAATCGGCAAGCAGATGTTCTTCTTTCGCGGCGGCAGTCACGACTTTGCGTGTGCAACCTGCCATTCGACTAGCAACCAGCGGATCCGCCTTCAACAGCTGCCGAACCTGCTTGAGAAAAAAGATGCGCAGATGACCTACGCTACCTGGCCGGCATACCGCGTCTCGCAGGGTGAGGTGCGGACCATGCAGCATCGCCTGAACGATTGTTATCGTCAGCAGCGGTTTCCCGAGCCGGTGTATGCGTCCGACAGCCTGACGGCGTTGACCATGTATCTTGCCAAAAATGCCGAGGGCGCCACGTACGATGGCCCTGGTCTGAAACGTTAGGAGCATGCCATGTTAAAACTTACGCTCGTATGGTCTGTGGTAGTTGCTTCGATCGTCGGATGTGCAACGGTGGCGAGCGAGTCCGATTACGGCAAGGCAGCGTTACAGATGATGAAGAACGATTTCAAGACGAAGGGACCGGCCAGCGCCGAGCGCGTTTTTGCGCAGGACGAAATCGAAGCGGCGTGCAGCGACGTCAGCCAGACAGTGGCGCCTGCGGTCGCGTCCCGGCTCGAAGCAGCACAACTGGCCAGCGTCGTTTTTCCAGCCGATGGCAAGTACCTCGGTGACTGGAAGGCTGGCGAGGCGATTGCCCAGAACGGGCGCGGCCTGCAGTCTTCAGATGCGGCAGGTACTGTCAATGGCGGAAATTGTTATGCATGCCATCAGATAACGAAGGCCGAAATTTCATATGGCAATATCGGTCCGTCGCTCCATAACTACGGCAAGCTGCGCGGCCAAAGCGACGCCATCGTCAGGTACACCTGGACCAAGCTATATAACGCCCAGGCCTATCACGCCTGCTCGAACATGCCGCGCTTCGGGCAGAAAGGCATCCTGACGCAGGCGCAGCTGAAAGACGTGATGGCACTTCTGCTCGACCCTGCGTCGCCCGCTAATCAGTAACGCGATTTCCATGCGCTGGCCGGCCGTCGCGCTGCCAGGTTTTTATGACGAACTGCTATTTGGCGTATTGCCTCGGTTCGTGTTCATCAAGGAATTGGAATCAACATGAGTCTGAACCGTCGCGAGTTCCTGCAGGTTCTCGGCATCGCCGCTGCATCCGGTATGGCGCTGGATGCCCCGAGCGTACTTGCTGCGCCGTCCCCCGACAAACTCTACGACGTGCCACGTTTTGGCAACGTCCATCTGATGCATTTCACCGATTGCCACGCGCAGCTGCTTCCCGTTTATTTCCGGGAGCCGAGCGTAAACATCGGTGTCGGCGAGGCATTCGGGCGGATACCGCACCTGGTCGGCGACAAGTTGTTGAAGCAGAGCGGGTTATTGCCCGACACACCGGAAGCCTATTCGTTCACCTGTCTGGATTTCGAACAGGCAGCGAAGACCTACGGCAAGGTCGGCGGCTTTGCCCATCTGTCAACCCTGATCAAGCGCATCAAGGCTGGGCGCCCCGGCGCCTTGCTACTCGACGGCGGCGATACCTGGCAGGGGTCAGCCACGGCGCTGTGGACCAACGGCCAGGACATGGTCGACGCGTGCCTGGAAATGGGCGTCGATGTCATGACCGCGCACTGGGAAATGACGCTGGGCGACAAACGCGTTAAGGAAATCGTCGACAAGGATTTCAAAGGCAAAGTTGATTTCATCGCCCAGAATATCAAGACCAACGACTTCGGCGACCAGGTGTTTCCACCGTATGTAATGAAAGAGATGAATGGCGTGAAGCTGGCCATCATCGGCCAGGCATTTCCCTATACGCCGATCGCCAATCCCCGCTATCTGGTGCCGGACTGGAGTTTCGGCATCCAGGAAGAGAACATGCAGAAGATGGTCGACGAAGCGCGTGCCACGGGCGCCAAGGTTGTGGTGCTGCTGTCGCACAACGGGATGGATGTCGACCTGAAGCTGGCATCGCGCGTGCGCGGCATCGATGCGATCTTGGGCGGGCACACGCACGACGGCATGCCGGCCCCTATCCTGATCAGCAATCCGGGCGGCAAGACGCTGGTCACCAATGCCGGCAGCAACAGCAAGTTCCTCGGCGTGCTGGATTTCGACGTGCGCGGGGGCGCAATCCAGG
>JAYVEF010000138.1:0-4251 GCA_043748965.1 Burkholderiales bacterium | reverse complement strand
ACCGCAGAGAAATAGCTCTGACGCGTCGCGTCCGCCACCCGCAGCGCATCGCTGGCCGCCCGCAGCTGCGCCTGGGCGACATAGCGACGATGGATGCGGGTTGTGATCGGCATCGTCAGGAGGCTGATAATCGGCAGCATCAGTTGTCGATCGACCTCGAGTTCGTCGCCTCGCTTCAGTTGACCGAAGGTGAATTTTGGATTGCTGATGCGGCCAGCCTGGACCAGATTGGCTTCCGCGATACCCAGCTCGGCATAATCGGCTTGCAGTCCGCGGTTGTTCAGCAAGGCTACCGTCACGGCGTCGTCGACTGAGAGCGGTGCGGCAAGTAGCGGTGTGATGGTTTGCTGAATCGATGCTCGATCTGCGTCCGTGCGTGCCCAATGTACGTCTTTGCCGATGCGTTCTTTCGTCAAGGTCTGGACGGTAGAGAATCCGCCATCAGCGGGAAAAGTAGCGCAACCGCCCAGAGCCAGAGTGGCGAGCGCCCAGGTCACTGGTCGGCGAACGAGCGTGGAGGGATTCATCGGATACGCCATCGTTATTTGACCGATTTCGACTTGACCGTCGAATCGGTGGCTTTGGTGTCGTGCGCCTTGGCGTGCGGTGCCGCGGCAGCTGCTTCTGTACTCTGCCTACCTTTCATGCCGACCATCGGACGCATCGCGGTGCTGGCGCCGTTCGGCTGCGCTGCTGCCAGCGCCGTGTCGACGCCTTTCTTCATTCCGCCCATGGCATCCGTGTCATCGGTTTTTGCAATCGCTTCGTTAGTGCTGCGCCACGACTTCAGCTCGGTCTCCTGAAAAGGCTGATAGCCCTCAAATGCCGACTCATACAGCGATTGGCGCGCAGCAGGCGCCGTAGCCGGGACCGTTGTATTCTCTGCCAGGAGCAGCTTGGGAGCCAACAATGCTAGCGCCGCCAGCGTGTTTTTAGCAATTGCATCGAAAATCATCACCGCTCCGGGTAGTCGGGTTGTTCACGCCGTAGCGTGTATGAAAGTAGGACCGTTTAAAATCTTGGCAACGTCGCGCATTCACCCTGTACCAAGAATTCGACCATCATCTTAGCGCGTCGATTCTGACAATATGCCCTCGCCGACATTACAAATTTGTAATGTTCGAGGCCTAAATTCAAAGCGACAATGGCTGATCGAATGCGAACGAAAGGCGCCATGAGGCTATTGATTGTCGAAGACGAACCCAAGGCCGGCGACTATCTGCAAAAGGGCTTGGTCGAATCCGGTTTTGTGACCGATCTGGCGCGTACCGGGTCCGACGGCCTGAATCTGGCCCTGGAGCAGGACTACGATCTGGTGGTACTGGATGTGATGCTGCCTGGCATGGATGGTTGGGAGGTGATCCGCCGCCTGCGCGAAAAAAAGGAAATCCCGGTGCTGTTTCTGACCTCACGCGATGACGTCGTCGACCGGGTCAAAGGGCTGGAGCTCGGTGCCGACGATTATCTGATCAAACCGTTTGCCTTCATGGAGTTGCTGGCGCGCATACGCACCTTGCTCAGACGCAGCCCATTGCGCGAGGCCGACACCATGACGGTGGGCGAACTCGAAATTGATGTACTCAAGCGCCGCGTGGTGCGTCAGGGCGAGCGTATCGAACTGACCGCCAAGGAGTTCGCGTTACTGCACCTGCTGGTACGCAGAAAGGGTGAAGTCCTGTCGCGCTCACTGATCGCCTCACAAGTGTGGGACATGAATTTCGATTCGGACACCAATGTGGTCGACGTCGCGATGCGGCGCCTGCGCGCAAAAGTCGACGACCGCTTCGACAAAAAACTGGTCCACACCGTGCGCGGCATGGGCTACGTATTCGAAGAGCGTGATTGATGGCGCGTCGCCCGATGTCCCTCACGGGCCGGCTGGCGATTTTATTTGCATCCGTGACCGTCGTCACCTTTGCCGGCGTCGGCATTTATCTGTATCAGGTACTCGCCCAGCAGATGGAGCGTGGTGACGATCTTGAGCTCATTAGCAAGACGGTACTGGTGCGCCATCTGCTGTTGGAAGCAAACTCGGTCCAAGCAATTCGTACCGAGCCGCATCGGTTTGTCGACGCCGTGTTCGGGCACCAAGGGTTGCTGTTGCTGTTGAAAGACCGCGAGGGACAGACGCTGGTGCTGAGTCAACAGCCATCGAAACCGCTGTCTGCCGCGCCGGCCGTACCTCTGACCCGCGATGCTGAGGCGTCCGATGTGCAGGATTGGCGTAGCGCCGTCGGCCCCGGCAGGCTACTCAGTTCAGTGGGTGTGGTCGGGGACCGTTTTCATACGCCGGTCATGATCACGGTGGCTCGAGAAGGATCCGACCACAGCGCGATGCTCGCCGAATTCGCCAAAAATATGATGTTCGCGGTATTGGCTGGCAGCGCACTCGCTGCTGGCCTGGGATTGCTGGTGGTGCGCCTCGGTCTGCGGCCGCTGCGGGAGATCATCGTCAAGGCCAACGCGATCAGTACGCACCAGCTCAATACACGGCTATCAGTCGAGCAGTCGCCACGTGAGCTGCGCGAGCTGGGTACGGCGTTCAACGCCATGTTGAACCGGCTCGAAGATGGCGTGCGGCGGCTGTCGCAATTCGCTGCGGATATCGCGCACGACATTCGCACACCGATCAATACTCTGCTGCTCGAAACGCAGGTGGTGTTATCAGGTACGCGCACCAATGACGAATATCAGGCGCTGCTGGTGTCGAACATCGAAGAATATGAAAGGTTAGCCCGGCTGGTCGAAAACACGCTTTTTCTGGCGCGGGCAGACAACGCGCAGCTAGCGCTGCGTCTGGAGCGAGTTGACATGGCAACTGAGCTGGGCCGCATCCGCGACTATTTCGATGGCGTTGCCGATGAAGCAGGGATATCGGTAGAGGTCGATACACATGTAACGCAGTTGCTGGCTGACCGAGTGCTGCTGCAACGCGCCGTGAGCAATCTGGTGTCGAATGCGATCAGCCACGCTGCCGGCGGCACAGTGGTGCACATCAGCGCGCGGTCGACGCCCGATTTCACTGAAATCGCAGTCGAAAACGCCGGGCCGGGTATTCCGCCAGAACACCTTCCCCATATTTTTGAACGGTTTTATCGGGTTGATGCTGCCCGTTCCGCGTCAGCGCATTCCTCTGGTCTGGGACTGGCGATCGTGCGCGCGATCATGCAGTTGCACGGCGGAGACGCATCGGCGGAAAGTGTGCCTGGGACGCATACGGTCATGCGACTGCGCTTCAAGAACACCCCTGACACAGCGGATTTGAGCGGGTAGCGTTTCCGGCAGCCGTTGGCGTCGAATAACCACGAGAAAACACCGTGAAAAATTTACGGGTTGTTTGATTCAGTATCTGCATTGAGCATCCCGGTCCGCTAAAGGCGCAGCTCTTGGCGCCGCAAAAGCCCGATACCGTTGTAATCGATGGGCGCACCGAAGTTAGACGACATTTTTTTAATCGTCCCGTCAGAATCTCGAGCGGTAGCGCGCACTACACTGGGCTCATGTCTGGCGAGTGCTGAATCATCGTCGGCGAGATAGGCAATCTGGCGCCTACCATCCCGCTTAACTGCGCCGATTTGGAGGGGTTAAAGCGCGTCATTAGCTGACGACGGAGCCGGTCGGCGGGACCGTTTTTTAGCGCGTATCTCGCTCACGTTGTGTATGTCTATTGGACAACACGCTGTGACCCACACGATATTGGCACGAGTGCCTCGGCTCTGGCTTGCCGATCTTTGTAATGCATATCCTCGAGCTCTATTCCAACGATCGCTTCGCTTGCACTGTCACCAATCGCGGTATATCGAATCACATCCCATCGCTTCTGATTCGCCGCACGAAGTACGGATTCTCGCACTGACTACTGGTTTTTAATGACCACACCGGCGCCCGCCGCTTGCACATCTGCATGGTAAGAACTGCGCACCATCGCCCCCACCGCCGCGTGCACAAATCCCATCTTGTATGCCTCGGCCTCGAACATGCGGAACACATCGGGATGGACATACCGGCGCACCGGTAGATGGTCGCCGCTCGGCATCAGATATTGCCCCAGCGTCAGCATGCCGACGTCATGGGCGCGCAAGTCGCGCATGACCTGCAAAATTTCTTCGTCGGTTTCGCCGAGGCCGACCATGATGCCGGATTTGGTCGGGGTGGCCGGGTGCAGAGCCTTGAAACGCTTCAACAAGTTCAATGAGTACGCGTAATCGGAACCGGGCCGGACTTCCTTGTACAGACGCGGTACGGTTTCCA
>JAYVEF010000137.1:0-32770 GCA_043748965.1 Burkholderiales bacterium | reverse complement strand
GTACACGTTGTTTGCCGACCCGGGCGAAAAGTCCGAACCACTGCCCGAAACCTGCTGCGTGCATTGCTGCATACCTGTCCATCCGGTGACTAGCGAATTCGCGGTAGGAAATGGCCTCATAGCACCCGCCATCGACCGCAACCTGCTTGTCGACGACGAGGTTACTTTCTTCGGGTAACTGTAATGGGGAAAATTCGAAACCGTTTGGTAACGGCATTGCAACGGAACGGCGATGAGCCGCGGATAAAGTCAGCACGGTCGCTTCTTGCAGTGCAAATCCTGCGACAGCGAAGTCGTCCGGCAGTACCAGCCTTGCACACGAATCGATACCGAACGCACGATGGCTGGACTCCGGTTGTCTGTCTTCGATCTCCATTTTGAAAACGTCCATCCAATGCACGAGGCAACCGACGTGAGGGGCTTCATGAAAAAGAATGAAATTACCCCACCAGAAAGTCGGATTCTTGGGCGAGCGCACGACTAAATACTCCGTAGAATTAACGACATCCCCGTCGAATCGCGCGAAAAAAAGGTCGGTTTGCCATCCAAGGGACGGGGAAGAAGAATAATTCATTGAAGTATCGTTGATCGAACGGCAGATCCTAAAATAATGGACTTGGACGATATCGGGGTGTAAGGCGCAGTGGAACGTAAAAAGCACTTAAGCGCCGAGAATCAACGAGTCATCGGCGGAGTCAAGAATCAAGTGCAGCACGTTCCGCCTTACTAGCGCAGCACCACGTCCGACGACACGATTCGGACATCGTGCATTTGGTTCAGATAGGCTTCCAGATACCATTTGTGTGACGCGCCAACGATGACCAATGTGCGGCTACCTGGCTCGTTTCCAATGGCATCCCGGATGTTTGACGCCATGCGCAGGTTGCGTGTTTCCCAGTACGTGACGTAGCTTCGGCCAAATTGTTGCGGAGAAGGTTCTTCAAGCGCAGCACCAAAGTCACTATCGTAGATAAGCTTGGCATGCGATGGGTCGTTCAGTGCTCGATATAACTTCATGATACCTTCCTCACTACCGAGGTGAGGGTAAAAGTGCTTATCCATCTGTATGCGTTGCGCCGCTGCCGGATTGGCCCAGGCCTTTGCCAGCGCTTCATTCGATGCCTTCGAGTTGTCATCGGATCGGTCTGGCGCATCAGCAGTATGGTCATCCATGGCATACACGCGTTCTAGGCCAAGCCCTGCAGCCAGCGGTACTGCGATCAGCGTGTCTTCGCCGCGCCCTGCGCCCAGGTTATCCAGCATTGCGATCAACGCACCATCGATGCCGTCTCCACGATGACGCTCGGTCTCCGGTAATCGCAACCATTGGACCAGCGCTGAAGCCGGCTCGCCGCCGGCTAGGAATACCGCCGTCAGGTGGCGTCGCTGCGAAGGCGTTGGGGCCGCAGGCCAGCGCACAAGTAGTCGGTCTGCCTCGGCGGTTGCAGCGGACACGTCAAGGCCTGTCGCAATATGCGCCGGTGCGGTATCTACGCAGTACCGCTTTACTGGTTCCTCATACCTGTGCGGGAACTGGCGCATAAATGCGCACTGCGTACCGGACAGCTTTTCGATCGCAATGATCTTAGGATTCCACGCCGTGAGCCTTCGGCGCAGATCGTTGAGGCTGGCCGGGACGAATACAGGGGGCAGCTCTTTTAAATGGTCAGTGCCGAGGACGAGCACTTCATTTGGCACTGCTTTCGCAGGCCCTTTTAGTTGGCCTGGATCGAACACTGTCGTCGCCTCCTGGGCACTAGCCGCACACAGCGCAGCTGCAAGACCTAGACCAATTAATCGGTGCAACATCTAACCGTTTCCCTTCATGTACTGAATGCGTTGCTAACCGGGCCAAGCGACAGGGCTAAAAAGCTAGGGCAATGGATACGACCACTGCTGTCGACCCGAGGAAAGCGACAAATATCAAAAGGGGGCTTTCTTCCCTTCGATGGAATAGCGGGATAAACAAGGCCGGCATTGCTGCAGGCAGTACCGCAATTGCTGCTGCAGAGTTTTCTGCTCTTGCTATGTCCATACGAACTTCTTCCGCCGCTAACCAAATAAAATTAGGAATGCCGCTGAACGATCACTTTTGGCCAAAAGTCGCCACGCATACAGCAAATACCTCGACCAAAATCGACCCCAATCTACGCCCATCAAATATGATAGACCAGCACCACCGCCTGTGCCGCGATCCCCTCCTCACGACCCAGCCACCCCAGCCGCTCATTGGTCTTCGCCTTCACATTAACCCGTCCAATATGCACCCCGATCGCCTCGGCGATATTGGCGACCATTTGTGGAATGTGTCCTGCCATCTTGGGCGCTTGCGCGATGATTGTTGAATCCACGTTCCCCACTACAAACCCCGAGCGCCGAACCCGCAAAACAATCTCTCGCAATAATGTCACCGAGTCGGCGCCGGCAAACTGCGGATCGGTGTCGGGAAAATGCTTGCCGATATCGCCCAGTGCAGCCGCACCGATCAACGCGTCGGTGATCGCATGAAGCAGCACATCGGCGTCCGAATGTCCGGTCAACCCGGTAGCGTGCGGGATGGTGACGCCGCCGATGACCAACTTGCGGCCGGCGACTAGGGCGTGGCAATCGTAGCCCTGACCAATGCGAAATGGCGGTGGTAGATTCATGAGAGTCCTTTCAGAAGTGCGGTGGCGAGAGCGACATCGTCGGGCAGGGTGACTTTGAAGTTTCGGCTGCTGCCTTCGACCAGCATCGGTTGCAAGCCCAGCGCTTCAATCGCGCTGGCTTCATCAGTGACATCGGTGGCATCTGCGGCGTGGTGCAAGGCGCGCAGCAGCAATGCAAAGCGAAACATCTGCGGCGTCTGCGCCGCCCATAATCCGTCCCGCGCCAAGGTCTGCGCAACACGTCCCTCGGCGCAACGCTTGAGCGTATCGGCAACCGGCAGCGCGAGCAGTCCACCCACCGGATCGTTGTCCACGGTGGTCATCAGTTTATCGAGTAGTACAGCGTTCAAGCCCGGTCGTGCCGCGTCGTGCACCAGTATCCAGTCGGGGCCATCGATCGCAAGAGTCGCGTTGTCCTGCATCGCTTGCAGAGCGTTGCACACCGTCTGTTGGCGCGTCGCACCGCCACAGCGCAGCAGCGTAACGCGTCCCCGCAAATGCGGTGCCTGCGCCAGTAACGGAGTAATGAGGTTATCGTCGGGTGAGACCACCACGAAGGTCTGCAGGATCGCCGGTGCGCTAGCAAAGGTATCCAGTACGTGGCGCAACATCGGCAGATCGGCCAGCGGCAGATATTGTTTTGGCAGCACGCCGCGCATACGGCTGCCACTGCCGGCAGCGGGAATCAGCGCAAAATGGCGCGCGGATGTCAGCACGGTGGCGCGATCAACGCGCTCGGGCGACAGACTTGCATCGCAGTCGCAGTCGCGGTACGTTCGGGTAGAGTCGGATCAGGTCGAATGCGGATGGTCGGTTCTCGCGTAAAAGTTAGCCACGAAACGGCAAAACAGCCACTGCGGGCATCGTTTATAATCGCACCATAAATTTTCACTGTCAATTCCAGCCTGGAATGCCTTACTCCCGCTGTTTGATCGCACTCTTGATGGCCTTCCCGCTCATAAAATCTCTCCCCAAACCGGGCCAGCGTTTTGCACTGCCAAACTTGCATGGCTCGTCCGATGCATTGGTACTGGCACAGGCAGCGATTGCCTTGCAGGCGCAAAAAAAAATGCTGGCGATTGTCGTCGCCAATGCTGCCGACGCGCAGCGCCTTTTGTCTGAAGTCCCGTGGTTCACCCAGTCCGGTCAGACGCCTCTGCGCTGCCACCTGCTGCCGGATTGGGAAACCCTGCCCTACGATGCGTTTTCGCCGCATCAGGATCTGGTCTCCGAGCGTCTCGCGACACTATATGAGGTTCAAAACGGTCAGTGCGATGTGCTGATCGTACCGGCCACTACCGCGTTGGTACGGATGGCGCCAGCGTCTTTTTTGGCGGCTTATACGTTCTTTTTCAAACAGGGCGAAGTACTCGACGAGGCGCGCCTGCGCTCGCAGTTGACGCTGGCCGGATATACCCACGTCAGTCAGGTAATGTCACCGGGCGAATATTCGGTGCGCGGCGGCTTGATCGATCTCTTCCCGATGGGCTCAGTCTTGCCGTACCGGCTTGACCTGTTCGGCGATACCATCGAAACCATCCGCACTTTCGATGCCGATACGCAACGCTCGCTCTATCCGGTGCGTGAAGTGCGCTTGCTGCCCGGGCGCGAGTTTCCGATGGATGAGGCGGCGCGCACGGCGTTTCGGAGTCGCTGGCGTGAGGTGTTCGAAGGCGACCCGACCCGCTCATCCATCTACAAGGATATCGGCAGTGGTATTGCGTCGGCGGGCATCGAATATTATTTGCCGCTTTTTTTTGAGCAGACCCAGACGTTGTTCGACTATCTGCCCGCGGAAACCAGCTTTGCGTTGTGTGGCGATATCGACGGTGCGATCAAGCGCTTCTGGGGCGACACGCGTTCGCGCCACCAGTTTTTGAAAAGCGATCGCGAACGACCGATTCTGGCACCGGAATTGTTATTTCTGACGGACGAAGACTTTTTCTCACGGGTCAAACCCTTTGGTCGATGGGTCTTGCGCGGTGATGACGCGGCTTCGGAATTGTCGGCACCGCTGCCAAACATCGCCGTCAATCGGCGCATGGATGATCCGCTGGCCAATCTGCGCGGCTATCTGCTCGGTACTGCGCCACGCGTCATGATCTGCGCTGAATCCAATGGCCGGCGCGAAACCCTGCAGCAGTATTTCAATGAGTATGCGCTGGCGCTGACCCCCTGCGAAGGGTATGACGGCTTTATCAGTAGTGACGCTCGATTGATGTTGGGGGTAGCGCCCTTGCAAAATGGTTTTGCCCTGGGCGATGCGCTGGGTAGCTTGGTGTTCATTACCGAAACCGAGTTATACGCTGGTTCGGGTCGCCGCGTCGGCCACAAGAAGCAAGAAGCCGCAACGCAGGTCGAGTCGATGGTGCGCGATCTGTCGGAACTTAAAATTGGCGACCCGGTGGTACACAGCAATCACGGTATCGGACGCTACATGGGTCTGACCAGCATGGATCTGGGCGAAGGCGAAACCGAGTTCCTGCATCTGGAATATGCCAAGGATACCAAGCTGTACGTGCCGGTGGCACAACTGCATGTGATCTCGCGTTATTCAGGTGCCTCGCCGGAAGACGCGCCACTTCATGCGCTCGGTTCGGGCCAATGGGACAAGGCCAAGCGGCGCGCGGCGCAGCAGGTGCGCGACACCGCGGCCGAACTGCTGAATCTCTACGCCCGGCGCGCGCTGCGCGAGGGCCACGCATTTGAATATTCGGCGCACGATTACGCCGCTTTTGCCGACAGCTTCGGTTTCGAGGAAACCGTTGATCAGGCCGCAGCGATTACTGCGGTAATCGGTGACATGACCAGCGGTAAGCCGATGGACCGCCTGATCTGCGGCGATGTCGGTTTCGGCAAAACCGAAGTCGCTCTGCGCGCCACGTTTGTCGCGGTTCTGGGTGGCAAACAGGTTGCGATTCTGGCACCGACCACGCTGCTGGCCGAGCAGCACGCGCAGACCTTTGCCGATCGCTTTGCCGACTGGCCCGTGAAGATCGCCGAATTATCACGCTTTCGCTCCGGCAAAGAGATTGCGCAGGCGATCAAGGGTATGGGCGACGGTACCCTCGATATCGTAATCGGTACGCACAAGCTGCTCTCGGATGATGTCAAGTTTTCACGCCTCGGGTTGGTCATCATTGATGAAGAACACCGCTTCGGCGTGCGACAGAAGGAGGCACTCAAAGCTTTAAGGGCGGAGGTCGACGTATTGACGCTCACCGCTACCCCGATCCCGCGCACGCTGGGCATGGCGCTGGAAGGCCTGCGCGATTTTTCGATCATCGCGACAGCACCGCAAAAGCGGCTGGCAATCAAGACGTTCGTGCGCAGTGAGGGCGAATCCGTTATCCGCGAAGCTTGCCTGCGCGAACTCAAGCGCGGTGGTCAGGTATATTTTTTGCACAATGAAGTCGATACGATCCAAAACCGCAAGGCGATGCTCGAAACCTTGCTGCCGGAAGCCCGCATTGGCGTCGCGCACGGCCAGATGCACGAGCGCGAGCTTGAAAAAGTCATGCGTGATTTTGTTGCGCAGCGTTTCAATATTCTGCTCTGCACCACGATCATCGAAACCGGTATCGACGTACCGACCGCGAACACCATCATCATGCATCGCGCCGATAAATTCGGTTTGGCGCAATTGCATCAGCTGCGCGGGCGGGTTGGACGCTCGCACCATCAGGCGTATGCCTACCTGCTGGTGCATGACATCGCGGGGCTGACCAAACTCGCGCAGCGTCGGCTCGACGCGATTCAGCAAATGGAAGAGCTCGGTAGCGGCTTTTATCTGGCGATGCACGATCTGGAAATTCGCGGTGCCGGCGAAGTGCTGGGTGACAATCAGTCGGGCGAGATGACGGAGATCGGTTTTCAGATGTATTCCGATATGTTGAGCGAAGCGGTACGCGCACTAAAAAGTGGCAAGGAACCTGACCTCGCCGCGCCGCTGTCGTCCACCACGGAAATCAATTTGCACGTTCCCGCGCTGCTGCCGGCGCAATATTGCGGTGACGTCCATGAGCGGCTTTCGCTTTATAAGCGACTGGCCAATTGCAAGAGTGCCGAGGCGATCGACGATCTGCAGGAAGAAATGATCGACCGATTCGGCAAACTGCCCGATCCGGCCAAAGCACTGATCGAAACCCATCGCCTGCGTGTCGCCGCCAAACCGGTCGGGATCATCAAGATCGATGCACACGGTGAAGCCGCGCTGTTACAGTTCGCACCCAATCCGCCAATCGACGCGCTGCGTATCATCGAGTTGATCCAGAAGAACCGGCACATCAAGCTGAATGGGCAGGACAAGCTGCGGATCACCGCCAACATGCCGGACCTTGCTGCTCGGGTGACACAGATAAAAACCACTATTCGCGCCCTGCTTGGTTGATTTCCAATTACCGTACTGACATGAATCTGATTCTGCAAACCTGCTCGGCGCAACTGGACACATTAATGCAGGTCGGTGCATGCGCTACAGCAGCACGCATCGTGCCGCTGAGTATGCGTGCCGCACGCTTCGAATCGGTCAACGACAGCGCGACCGTGCGCGCCACTGTCGATGCTACCTGCCAGGCTGCCGAAATCGATTATGCGTTCATCGAATCGACACAACTCCTGGGCGACTTCAAATTACTGGCGATGGATATGGATTCGACGTTGATCACCATCGAATGCATCGACGAGATCGCCGACATGTATGGCCTGAAGCCGCAGGTCGCCGCGATTACGGAGGCAGCAATGCGGGGTGAGATTGCATTCGATCAAAGTCTGACTCAGCGGGTTGCTCTACTGAAGGGGCTGGAGGCCACAGCGCTGCAGCGTGTCTACGATGAGCGTGTAGTGCTTTCCCCAGGCGCAGAAGTCATGCTTGCAGCTGTCCGGCAGGCTGGTCTGAAAACTCTGCTGGTATCCGGCGGATTTACCTTTTTTGCCGACCGCATCAGAGACAAACTCGGCCTCGATTATAGTCACGCCAATCAACTTGAAATCGTCAACGGCAAACTGACTGGCCGCATATCGGGCCCGATTGTCGATGCCGAACAAAAGCGCGCGACCGTACAGCAGGTATGCAAGGAAATCGGCACTACGCCGGAACACGCGATCGTGGTGGGAGACGGGGCCAATGATTTACGAATGATGGAAATCGCGGGATTGTCAGTCGCTTTTCGCGCCAAACCGGTGGTTCGTGCAAAAGCCGACGTGGCCTTGAATTTTGTAGGACTCGATGGCATCTTGTCGTTGTTGAATATTTTCTGACTACACCGAAAGCATTACATGTCACAGGCACTCGTGTTTGATCAGCAGACTCAGTCGACCAAAAATCTGGCGTGGTGGTTGTATGTTTTTCATGCCGTCAGCCTGGCTTTTTCGCTTGGTGCTTTCTCTTGGATTCCCCTGCTGATCAGCTATGTCAAACGCGGTGACGCGGCTGGCACCTTCGTCTATAGCCACCATACCTGGCAGATTCAGTCATTCTGGTGGTATGTGCTCTGGATCGTCATCGGCGGCATTTGCTTTGTGACCATCATTGGCATCCCGCTGGCGTATTTGATCTGGTTCGTGGCGTGGGTATGGAAAGCCTATCGACTGCTGCGCGGCTTTGCCGCATTGAACGATAACCGACCAATGCCGGTCTGACTCCGTGGCGCCACCTTCCCATCGCAGCTGGCTGGTACGACTGAAACAATTCGGAGCAACTCCCGTGCCGATACCGCCCGGTCCGCGCCAGTGGGCTGAACTGCTCGAACGATTGCGCACCGGGGGTGGCGAACGCAATCCGCCGAAGGCCACCGATCTGCAGGCGCTCGAGGTCGGGCTGGGTCGCGCGCTGCGTGGCAACCAGCTGCGTCTTGATTATCAGCCGCGTTTCGATACCATCAGCGGCCGTGTGGGTGGTGCCGAAGCCCTGTTGCGCTGGCAGCATCCCGACCTTGGACTGCTCCAGCCAGCCCAGTTCATTCCGTACGCTGAAGAGACCGGCGTGATATTGCCGCTGTCGCGCTGGGTGTTGCGGCACGCCTGCGCGCAAATGGCCGACTGGGACGTGCAGGGTTTACCGCCGCTGCAGATGTCGATCAACCTTACTGCGCATCAGCTGGCCGATCCGCAGTTGTGCGCCGACGCTGTGAACGTGCTCGACGAATTCGCGCTGGCGCCCGGCCGTCTCGAATTTGAAGTTACCGAAACCATCCTGATGCTCGACAGCGACAACGCCCTGGCAGTCGTGCGCCAACTGCAATCGGTCGGAGTCCGGATTGCGCTGGATGATTTTGGTATCGGCTACACCTCCCTCTTGCATCTGGAGGAGTTTTCGGTCGACATCGTCAAGATTGATGCGTCAATGCTGCAAAATGTGCCCGGCGATCCTGCCGAAGAAGCCATGCTCGAAGCGATCATCGATGCTGGCAGACGATTAAAGATTCAGGTGATAGCAAAAGGTGTCGAGACGACGCCGCAAGTGCAGTTTTTGCGGCAGCGCCGTTGCGGCGCGATGCAGGGATTCTTTTTTAGCGAGCCGGTTACCGCAGGCGCATTTGCGCAACGCGTGCTGCGCAACCAGATGATTGCTTGAGCCGGGTCCGCACCCGTATTTTGTAACGCTCGCCGCAATAGCGTTCAGAGTGCCTTTGCGGGTTGCTGCTACGGGCATTGATCAAGCTTGCTTATTCCGAACCGCATCCTATACTCGAAAATGCGACACATCTCCGCCAAACAGCCAAGAGGAACCATTATGTCGATCATCCGCGTAGCCGTGATTGCAATCACACTGGGCTTGGCGGCCTGCACAACGGCGCCGCAGATTGCCGCAGCATCCGGGGATCAGATTGACACCGCTTATGTCAACGCGGTAAATCATATCGCCCAGCAGCGCGGCCTGCAGATAGTCTGGATGCGCTATCCAACCAAGGCAGAGAGTTCGGCCCGATAGCGGCTGGCTGCATCACGCATCGAGCACCAGCACCATGTGGGTTTTTGAGATGCCGCGTCCATCGATGACGATGGCACGCGGCTCCGTGCCGAACACCATAAAACCTGCAGACTGATACAGGTTACAGGCTCGCTGGTTGTCGGAGGTCACGGTCAGATTGATTTGCAATAAGCCTTGCGCCTGTCGGCAACGCAACATGCAGGCACTGAGCAATGCCCTGCCGATCCCGCGCGATGCATATTCGGGCGCCACGAACATGCCGAATAGCGCAGCCTTGTGGGCCTGCTTCAGGCGAGTTTCACGCGCGATACCGACCGCTCCGATCAGACCGACGTCGTCGCCAAACGCACCTAATACAAAATTATCCGGCGCCCACGCGCTGTGGGCAATCCGCGCCTCAGTCCATTTGAGCGGATGTTGCACGTCTTCTTCATAGCTTGAAGTAAATGCATCGGAATTCTGTTGCAACATGCGCAGCCGCAGTGCACGATAAGCCGGTGCGTCGGTGACGCTTAGCAGTCGAATCGCGACCGCTGCAGCGCCGCTACTCATTCCATCGAACCAAAGGCCTGTTCGATATCGGCGATCAGGTCGCGTGGATCTTCGAGCCCAATGTTAAAGCGTACCAACGCGCCTGCTGCCGACCAGTGCTGACGCATCGTCTTGATCCGGTACGGCACGCACAAGCTGTTGCTGCCACCCCAGCTAAAGCCGATTTTGAATAACCGGAGACTGTCGACGAAACGGTCGGTCTGGGCTTCACTGAAACGCGCATCGAACAGCACCGAGAATAATCCGCCGGCGCCGGTAAAGTCACGCTTCCAGTGAGCGTGACCGGGACAGTCTTCAAAAGCCGGATGCAGCACCTTGGAAACTTCGGGCCGCGCCTTCAGCCAGCCGGCGACAGCGCGGGCGCCGCGATCGTGCGCTTCGAAGCGCACCGTCATACTCGTCAGGCTGCGCAGCATCAAATACACGTCGTCCATCCCGACACCCATGCCGAGTCGCATATGGGCGTTGGTGAGACGCTCCGCGATAGCACTATCGCGAGTCAGCAGCGCGCCCATCAGCACGTCCGAACCGCCTGATTGATATTTTGTCAGCGCCTGCATGATGATATCGACACCACGGTCGAAGGCGCGAAACGCGATGCCTGCCGACCAGGTATTATCGAGTGCCACCAACACACCCCGGGCGTGTGCGGCTTGGCACAGGGCGGGGATGTCCGGCACTTCCATCGTGACCGAACCCGGCGCCTCGGTCCAGATCAGGCGGGTATCGGGTCTGATCAACGCGGCGATATTGGCGCCCACCATCGGATCATACAGGCGTGCACTGATGCCGAAATCAGATTGCAGCCACTGCGCCATATCGCGGTTGGGGCCGTAGACGTTGTCAGGCAACAGCACATCATCGCCGCTTTTCAGCAATCCCAGATTAACTAGCGCGATCGCAGCCAGCCCGCTGGGCGCCAGCAGACAATGCCTGGCATCCTCGATTTCTGACAGCCGGGCCTCGAGCGTGAAAGAGGTTGGCGTACCGTGGAGACCATAGGTGTAGGTAGCTTTTTGTAGCCAGCTGCGCGAGCGCATCGCCGCCACATCCTTGAACAGCACTGTCGATGCATGATGGATCGGCACCGGAAATGCACCGAAGCTTGATGGCGCCTGATAGGCACTATGGCTCAGCAGGGTCGAGAGGGATTTTGGATCGGTCACGCAGTGAGCTCCGTGCAGTTAATATGATCGAATACGCCATCTGAAAACCGCGACTACGGCGTGCCGGAAAAATCAATACTGGTCCGCCGCGTGGCGTGTAACCAACGTCAGGGTTTCTTTGGCCGGCCGGGATTTGCGAGCCAGCGCGGCGCTTGGTGTAACGACAAGTGCGAAAGGTTTTGTGACCCAGCCGTCGGCCGATGACCACGTGCCACGCACGGATCGCCCATTGATCTTGCCATCCCAGAGACCTGAGATATCGCTGCAGTTATCGGATTCTTCCAGCGCGAGTATGTCGTTTTCGGTCTCGCCAGCAAGCAGTATTTTGTGCGCTTGGCCGAGCAAGAAGTAGCTTCCTTCGATACCTTCATCCTCCAGCACTGTGGGTTGCAGATGCATCTGAATGGGCTCGGCGCCTCGCATGCCACGCAATGTTGCAGGCTGCGCCAGCAATGCCGCTGCCGGAGATTGTGCCAGTGGCGCTGCGGCCAGTGCCCTCACGACGTGCACGCTGGCAATCACAGTCAGCAGCACGTAGAGCCCGCTGAAGCATTTGGACGTCATTGCGCTGCGGCCCACAGATCATGGGCATCCGCAGCGGTCACCGTCACCTCGAAAAATTCACCTACCTGCAGTTTGCGATGCGGTTCAAAGGGTGGCTTGACATACACCACACCATCGATTTCTGGCGCATCCGCCGCGGATCGTCCGACACCGCCGCTCGCGTCCAGGGTATCGATCAATACCCGCAATGTTTTACCAACTTTTGCCTGCAAACGCTTTTTAGAAATTTCTTCCTGGAGCTGCATGACGCGACCGCGTCGCTCTTCGCGCACTTCCTCAGGCACCGGATTGTCCAGCAGGTTGGCGCTCGCGCCTTCCACGGGAGAATACGCAAAGCAGCCGAGCCGGTCGATCTCGGCTTCCTTCAAAAAATCCAGCAAGTATTCAAACTCGGCTTCGGTCTCGCCCGGGAAGCCGGCGATAAATGTCGAGCGGATCGTAATGTCCGGACACATCGCACGCCACGCCTTGATGCGTTCGCCGTTCTTTTCACCGCTGGCCGGGCGCTTCATGCGCTTCAATACATCAGGATGGGCATGTTGCAACGGTACGTCCAGGTAGGGCAGAACGTGACCCTGCCCCATCAGCGGAATGATCGCGTCGACGTGAGGATACGGATACACGTAATGCAGCCGCACCCACGCGCCGTATTGTCGGGCGAGTTCGCCCAGCGCTTCGACCAGTTGCGTCATGTGCGTCTTGACCGGACGGCCATTCCAGAAACCGATGCGAAACTTGACATCAACGCCGTACGCGCTGGTGTCTTGTGAGATCACCAGCAGCTCGCGCACGCCAGCTTTGAATAAATTTTCTGCTTCGAGCATTACGTCGGCAATCGGCCTCGACACCAGATCGCCACGCATCGACGGGATGATGCAAAAGCTGCAACGGTGGTTGCACCCTTCGGAAATCTTAAGATAGGCGTAATGCTTCGGCGTTAACTTGACCCCCTGCGGCGGCACAAGATCCAAAAATGGGGCATGCGGTTTAGGCAAGTGCACATGCACCGCGTCCATTACTTCGGCGAGCGCGTGCGGACCGGTGACCGCCAACACTTTGGGATGCACTTTGAGAATAATGTCGTCGCCGTTACCATCCTTTTTAGCACCCAGGCATCCGGTCACGATGACCTTGCCGTTCTCGTGCAGTGCTTCGCCGATGGCATCGAGCGACTCTTGTACCGCAGCGTCGATGAAGCCGCAGGTGTTCACGATGACGAGGTCGGCGCCATCGTAGGACTTGGCAGTTTCGTAACCTTCGGCGCGTAACTGCGTCAGAATCTGTTCGGAGTCCACCAGCGCTTTGGGGCAACCGAGCGAGACGAAACCAACTTTGGGCGCGGCACCTGTGACGATGATCGGAGACGCAGGACTGGTGGAACTGGCGGGACTGGACATGGGAATCGATGGAAAGGCACTACGGAAAGGGCGCGCAGCATGCAAACAGCCACCGCAACAGCAGACGCGAAAAAGGGCACAAATGACGCCAACGTCATTGTACCCTTTAGCCTCTTCCGCACTTCGCTTTCGTAACTACCGCAACGCTGCGGCGCACTTATTTTTTGTTGGTGGGATCAAGCGGATTAAACGGAAATGCGCCGAACATCGACTTGGTCTGCGTCTGCATTTTTTCTTGCATCTGAATAAACAGGCTCTTGCTCTGCTCGATGTAATTGCTCATCATCCCCTGCATCATCGGCCCCTGTACGTTCATGAATTGCGCCCACATTTCGGGGCTGAACGGCTTGCCTTCATACAGGCCTTTGGAATTTTCTGTCAGCTTGTTTTGAATATCGATGAAGGCCTGGATATTTTTTTCAAGGTAGGAGCCCATCATCCCCTGCATTGCGTGACCGTAGTAGCGAATGATCTGCGACAGTGCACCGCTGGAAAACATCGGTGACCCGTTGGACTCTTCTTCAAGAATAATCTGCAGCAGAATACTGCGCGTCAGGTCGTCACTGGTCTTGGCGTCAATGACGGTAAAGTCTTCGTTCTCGAGCACCAGTTGCTTGACATCGGCGAGCGTGATGTACGAACTGGTTTGTGTATCGTAAAGACGGCGGTTCGGATACTTCTTGATCAAGCGCTCGGAAATCTTTTTGACAGTGTTCATTAAAAGTCCCAGTCTTTGCGTCGCAACGCGTCATCGTTTTGTCTTGAAACTACCGTCGTTTGTGTGCACCGCACTGAACGCGCGCTCGATTCATCCTGCTGCATTATAGGGCGAAAATTCCGCCCGTCCGCTCTAATTGACCGAGAGTCACTGTCCTCGGCAAACCACCCACCTGCATCGGTACTCCGGTATCACTATGCCTATCAGCCTCGCCAGACTGCGTCGGCGATATTTCAGATTCAATCGGTCTTGACTTTGACATATCGACCCGGCGCAGCCTCGATTGGAGGATAGTCTGCATTGCCGTACTGGCGCGGCGGCTTGACCAGCTTGCCGGCATATTTTCCCAGAAACGCTGACCACTGGGGCCACCAGCTACCCGGCATTTCAGTCGCCCCGGCGATCCATTCTTCGGCCGACGCGCTAGCTTTTTCGTTCACCCAGTGGCTGCGTTTGTTTTTGCTGGGCGCGTTAATTACGCCCGCAATATGACCGGAGGCGCCGAGTACGAATTTGTTCAGCTTGCGGCTTTTTGGATTTAGCAAATTTGTCGATGCAAATGCCGACTGCCACGGCACGATGTGGTCTTCACGCGAAGCGTAGATAAAGCTTGGAACGCTGATTTTACTCAAGTCGACCGGCTGGCCCAGAATGGTCAATTTGCCGGGAACCTTGAGGCGGTCTTCAAGATACAGGTTGCGCAGATACCAGCAAAACATCGGACCAGGCATGTTGGTGCTGTCGGCGTTCCAGTACAGTAGATCGAATGGCACCGGATCTTCGCCTTTCAGATAATTCGCCT
Source organism: Burkholderiales bacterium (assembly GCA_043748965.1). Classification (GTDB taxonomy): domain Bacteria; phylum Pseudomonadota; class Gammaproteobacteria; order Burkholderiales; family Burkholderiaceae_D; genus Actimicrobium. The sequence goes on along the minus strand of JAYVEF010000137.1, from coordinate 17,992 downwards.
TGACGTAATTCCAGACCAGGTCGTTCGAGCGCAAGCTAGAAAAAGTCGACGCAAAATCCTTCCCCTGCATTAAGCCGCCTTTGCCGATCGCCTGTTCGCGCAGGGCGACCTGATTTTCGTCGATGAACACATCGATCACACCGGTATCCGAAAAATCCAGGAAGGCAGTGAGCAAGGTCAGACTGGCAACCGGCTTCTCACCGCGGGCAAATAGCAGCGCCAGTGCGGTCGACAGAATCGTGCCGCCAACACAGAAACCAAGCGCGTTGATCTGCTCCTGCCCTGAGATCGCCTGCACTATTTCGATTGCCTTGAAGGCAGCGTGTTCGATGTAGTCATCCCAGGTTCTTGTGCCGAGTGAGTTATCCGGATTACGCCACGAAATCAAAAACACCGTATGACCTTCCGATACTGCGTAACGTACCAGCGAATTTTCGGGCTGCAGGTCAAGGATATAAAATTTGTTGATGCAGGGTGGCATGATCAGCAGCGGCCGCTCGAACACGGTTTTGGTCAGCGGTTTGTATTGTAATAGCTGAAACAGTTCGTTCTCGAATACCACCGCGCCTTCGGTAGTGGCTACGTTGCGACCGACTTCAAAGGCGCTTTCGTCAGTTTGCGAAATTCTGCCTTTTTTAAGGTCTGCCAACATATGAGCGACCCCTTTCGCGAGGCTTTCACCCTTGCTTTCGATAAGCTTTTGCTGAGCTTCGGGATTGGTCACCAAAAAATTTGCCGGCGACATCGCGTCGATCATTTGCTGCACGCTGAAACGGATTTTTTGTCGAACTTTGGGGCTAGCTTTAACCGAATCCGCCATAGCGCTTAAAAATTTGGCATTCAGCAAATAGGCGGCAGCGTTAAACCCCATCATCGTATTTGACTGCCATGCCGGTGCGGCAAAACGCTTGTCGGACAGATCTACCGGCTTTGAAGCCAGCGCGTTCTCCCATAACTTGCCAAGTTCGTGCACATACTCAGCCTGAATTTTTGCCAGCACCGTCGGCTCGATCTGGGCATTGAGTTCTGCAAACTGCGCCATCTGGCCTGGCATCGGCGGCATCGCGGCCGGGTTCAGAAAATGCTGCCACTGTACGGGGTCAGACAGTTGTGCCATCCACGCGGGTATCGCAGCCATCGGATCAGTTGGATTCATACTGCACCTTTCATTGTCGGGTAACGTTATGATGAATCGATGTAAAAATTTGAAGCGAGAGCGCCATGTATCTGTATCTGGTTGGTATTGCGTGGGTGTATGTTGTGCTGTTGATGTCGATGACTGAGCAATCGGTAGTGGCTGGTGTCATGACATTTTTGCTGTATTGCGTGGTGCCATTGTCGATCATTTTATACGTAATGGCGACACCGCAACGCCGGCGAAAACGGCAGGAAAAAGAGAGCAGGCAACCGATGACGGCACCCAACGATGCGCCGACTCAAGAATCAGACAAGGCGGTTGGTGCCGAATCACCGCAACCTCCGCCGGCTACTTGATCCAGATCAGCGAGGCCATGCGTCCGGTGCGCCCGTCTCGCCGAAACGAATAAAAATCAGAACTTGTGCTGACGGTGCAGGTGTCGCCGGCCGCGATGTGCTGCACACCTGTCCGCTGCAATGATAAACGCGCTAACTGGTAAATATCAGCGAGATATTTGTTCCCTTCACCATCGACCGCGGCAAACGCTGGCGCGTTGGTTTGGTGCAGCGACGTGAATAAGCTACGCACCTCGGCACCGACTTCAAAGCGTTGCGGACCGATTGCAGGACCAAGCCACGCCAAAATCTGCTGGGCACCGGCCAGGCGCATGGCGGCGACGGTGGCTTCCAGCACGCCGCCGGCGAGCCCGCGCCATCCCGCATGCGCGGCACCGACGACCTTGCCGCCACTATCGCAGAACAGCACCGGCAAGCAATCCGCAGTCAGAATCGCACAGACCACGCCAGGTTGCGTAGTCACACTGGCGTCTGCCTCGGGTGCGTCGATCGCACTGGCAGCGTCGCACACCACGGCGCCGTGTACTTGTGTCAGCCAGGCGGGTTCGGCAGGCAGTACTGCGCGCAGTTGCTGGCGGTTTTGCAGTACATGGTCGCGCACATCGCCAACATGCAGGCCCAGATTCAAGCCGCCACCGCCGCAGCTATCATCATACGGCGCAGCGCTTGCGCCATTTCCCCGCGTCGTGCTGATGGCGCCAACTGCAACGGGTAGTTCGGGCCAATCGGGTAGCAGAATAGCCATACTAGTATGGTTCCAATCACGTCTATGCGGGTTCGGCGATACCGGCACCGGCAATCAACCCGGCAAAATCGTCCGCCAGTGGAATTTGCCAAGCGACGTCCTCGCCGGAGACTGGATGCATCAGTCCGAGCCGGCACGCCTGCAAGGCCTGGCGCGCAAACGCCGACACCAAGTGCGGCTTGCCATACAGCACGTCGCCCACCAGCGCAAAGCCGATCGACAACATGTGCACCCGGATCTGATGGGTGCGTCCGGTTTCCAGCCGGCAGCGCATCAGACTGACTGGACGGCGATCCAGCAGGCCCGTGGCGAGCCGTTCAAAATGCGTGATTGCCGGCTTGGCGGTAAGGTTCTCAAGCACCGCCATCTTGATCCGATCACGCGGATGGCGGCCCATCGATGCGTTGACGGTACCGCTCAATTCAGGCGTACCCCAAACCAGCGCAAGATATTCGCGGTGGACGCTGCGGGCCTGCAATTGCCGCACCAGATCAGTGTGCACCGCAAGAGTTTTGGCAACCACCATCAGACCACTGGTGTCCTTGTCGAGTCGATGCACGATGCCGGCTCGAGGCACTCCGGTCAGCGCCGGCCACCGATACAACAAGCCGTTCAGCAGCGTGCCGGACCAGTTACCCGCTGCCGGGTGGACGACCAGACCGGCAGGCTTGTTGATGACGATAATTGCGTCATCCTCATAGACCACTTCGAGGGCCATCGGCTCGGGCGCGAAAGCGGTGTCTTCGGGCGCTGCCTGCGGCAGGATCACGACGTGCTCATCGCCATACACGGTCATACGGGTGCGTCCGACCTTGCCGTCGACGGTGACGAATCCATGCTCGATCCACTGCTGCATGCGGCTACGCGAAAACTGCGGCACTCTACGTGACACGACTTTGTCGAGGCGTTCACCGCAATCGCTTTCGGCCAGATCGAGTTCTATCGCTGCCATCGGCACTGTGGCACCTGCCAGCTCTTCTGGATCGTCGAGTTCCAGAACCATGTCCAGGTCAATCTGAAATACGGGTGGATTTTCCGCGTCGAGGCGCGGCGTGGTTAATATCACAGCAGTCCCATCGGCTATAATCAGCCTATTGTCGAATTACAGAGTGAATCTTGCACAAAACCATGCAAAAAAAATTAATGAAATGCGCCGCGCTGGCGTTTGTGATGACGGTCTCGGCCTGCGGTTTGCTACCCGATAAAATCGACGAAACGCAAAACTGGTCGGCGGCCAAATTATACGCGGAGGCACGCGACGAACTGAACAGTGGCAATTACGACAGCTCCATCAAGTATTTCGAAAAACTCGAATCGCGCTATCCGTTCGGTACCTATGCGCAGCAGGCGCAAATGGAAATCGCCTACGCTTACTATCGGCAAAGTGATCAGCCGCAAGCACTCGCCGCCTGCGAACGCTTCATCAAGCTGCATCCGAATCATCCGAATGTCGATTACATGTACTACCTGCGCGGGCTGGTCAATTTTAACGACAAGCTCGGCCTGTTCGATTTTGTGTCGCGTCAGGATCCGACCGAACGCGATCCGAAAGCGGCGCGTGAAGCCTTCGAGTCGTTCAAACAGTTGACCGAACGCTTTCCCGACAGCGTGTATGCACCGGACTCCCGCTCGCGCATGAAGTATCTGGTCAACGCGATTGCGCAACACGAAGTTCATGTTGCAAGTTACTACTACCGCCGTCGTGCGTATGTCGCGGCACTGAATCGCGCTGAGTTTGAAGTCAAGGAATTTCCCAACGCCCCGGCGACCGAGGAAGCGCTTTACCTGATCACGCGCTCCTACGACGCGATGGGCATGCCGGACATGCGCGACGATGCCAATCGGGTCCTGAAAACTAATTTTCCGAACAGCGTTTTTTACACTGGCGGTCGAAAGCAGGACAAAGCCTGGTGGCGCCTCTGGTAAATCACGGACACGATTTTTGAAACATGCAAGACCCCGCACCAGCGGGGTTTTTTTATGTCAGTCGCCGATGCGTCGGCGAAATATCCAGTGGCGTTCATCCGATACCGCTGGCGCGAACGAATAACCGTCCAGATCAAAATCGCGCAAGCCGTCGACAGCTGCAATCCGATGGCAAGCGGCAAAGCGCGTCATCAGTCCGCGCGCACGCTTGGCATAAAATGAAATTACTTTGTATTGCCCGTTTTTCCAGTCCTGAAATACGGGCGTGATGACCGGAACCTGCAAGCGCGCCGGCCGTACTACTCGAAAATACTCCTCGGATGCCAAATTGACGAGCGCGTCGGCATGCTGCTCTGCGGCTACGCGATTGAGCGCATCCGTCACGCTATCGCCCCAAAAGGCGTACAGATCATCCCCACGCGCATTTGGCAAGCGGGTACCCATTTCGAGCCGGTACGGTTGCATCAGGTCGAGCGGTCGCAGTGCGCCGTACAGGCCGGATAGGATACGGAGGTGCATCTGTAAATAAGCGCGCTCGGTCACGCCCAGTGATGGCGCGTCGAGACCCTGATAGACGTCACCGTTAAACGCCAGCAGTGCTGCCCGTGCGTTTTTTTGGGTGGCAGCTTTACGCCAGGCGCGATAGCGTAATTTGTTCAGTTCGGCCAGCGCCGGCGAGATTCCCATCAGCGTGGCCAGATCGTCGGCAGAATATTGTCGGAGCAGTGTGATCAAAGCAGCGGAACGGCTACTAAACTCGACCACCGTGCTGGTATCACTGACCTGGGGTGTGGCATAGTCAAGCGTTTTTGCAGGGGACAGGACGATCAGCATGGAAGAATATCGCTTTAATTATGGCCAGCCGCAATGATACCTAACCGCATTGTGATCGACACTAACGTTTGCCTCGACCTGTTTGTATTTCGCGATCCGCGCTGGCAGCGTCTGTTGACTGCGCTGCAGGATGGCAGCATCGACGCCGTTACCCGCAGCGACTGTCGGACCGAGTGGCAGATCGTGCTGAACTATCCCCATCTACCGCTCGATGCGCTATCACGCCAGCGCAGCAGTACGGAATTCGATGCACTGATCCGGTGTTTGCCGACGCTATCCGAGGGCGGCGCCAGGACACGCTTGCCGCTCTGCCGCGATCGCGACGATCAGAAGTTTCTTGAACTTGCACGCGATGCGCACGCATCGATGCTGCTGACGAAAGACAAGGCGTTGTTGAAGCTCGCCGGCAAAATACGTCGGGCAGGTTTGTTCAGTATTTTGACGCCGGAGGCATGGCCGCCTTCCGCACCGGCATCGAGGCAGTCATAGCCCCGATATCAAAACTTGATTGTTGGCGAAAATCGCCAGTACTGTTGGCGCACGCCTTCTTATGCAGGTTTGGTTTTTTGTTGTGCCATCAACGCCTGATTCGCTTTGCGATCAGCATTGACGCGTTGCACGTGGGGGCGTTCGGATAGCATCTTCAGATACGGTGCTACGGGTAAATCGGCCAGTACGTCTTCGCCTAGAACGATTTTGGACGCCATCGAAATCAGCGGTAAATGCACTAGCGCGGCGCAGTCGGCCAAGGTAAATTCTGCGCCACCAATGTACGGCGCAAAACGCACAATCCGGCCGAAGGCGCGAACATTGCGCACCAATTGCTTGTGCGTGCGCGTCTTGATCAATTCAGCCGTCACGCCACCGAAGAATGCTTCGCCGTATAGCTCCCGTGCGACCAGCTCCAGATGCAATTCCATGAAGGTAATCAGTTCTCGCAGCTTAGCGGCAGCGAATGCGTCGGACGGCATCAGCGGCACTTGCGGCCAAATGTGTTCCAAGTAGTCGACGATCACCTGAGACTCGCATAGCGAGCCATCGGCTGTCTCGATAAACGGCACCTTACCAAGTGGAGATTTTTCGAGCAGGCCTGGCGACTGATCTGCCCACACCAAAGACTCCTCGAACGGGATGCCCTTTTCGAGCAAAGCCAGTTTGACTTTATTGTAGTAATTGCTGAGCGCGAAGCCGCCAAGTTTGATCATCAGGTGCTTTCAAAGAAAGTAATTTTGCGGGAGTCTGCGAATCTATCAGCCAGCGGTGAACTGCAGCGCTTTGCCACCGACCAGATCGGCGCCACGGGTCGCATGCATGTCGCGCGCAATCGTCATGAGCAGCATGATTTCCTGATACACCGCCAAATCGAAGCCCTCGCGAACACCTTCACGATTATCGAAGATCAGACTCTCGAGATACAGCAATATATGACTGGTTTCCCAATATTCGCAGACACGCTCGACCACGTGTGGATAATCCTCAAGCGTACGTCCATCGGTAATATCACCATCCTCTTCCCAAGCGGGTATGCGGGCATTGAACAGCCGCTGTGCGCGCGGCTGCAAGATCTCGTACTTGGCCCGCTCGTCGGTACCGCGATACAAATCGAGCAGGTACAACCACGGGATCGGTGAATCGGGTTGCTCGACGTTGCTGTACGGTTCGAGGATTTCGATGGCGCGTTGCGGGTCGTTCAGCGACATCCAGAATTCCGCCTCTTGCATCACATCGGATATTTCTTCAACCTTCAGATTTTCAACTTTGGCAGGGTAAAACTGCAGCGCTTCGCGCCGCGCAGCCGCGCTGGCCGATGCAGCCGCCTGCGCGGCGGCATCGGCCAGCGCGGCTGGTGTGAGCAGACGTTCGGTACGATCGTCATCAGCACCGCTGCCACGCAAAAACTCCGGCACCGAGGCCAGATTCGCGGGAGATTTTTTGCCGGTTGCAAAAAGTCCGCTACCAGAGGTTTTGTGCGGTACCGAAAAATCGTCGTCTAACGCCGCGGGACTGACGGGAGCCTGCACCGATCCCAGTACATTATCCCAAGACGAGGTGTCATGTTGCCGACGCACTAGCGCCAGGCGCCATGCCAGCCAGACGACGGCAGCAACGCTGGCGATCAGCAATCCCAGAACTCCGACAATCCAGCCAAATGGCAGCGAGCGCTGTCGAAGCGCTTCCAGCGCCACCAGGTCGGCAGCGTGCTGTTGGCTGATGCCAACCGTCTGCTGGCGCAACTCGGCGATCTGGGACTGCTCGGCACGGTGCATCCTGTCAGCAGCGTGTAGAGGATCTTCGCCGCGCAAGATCATGGCGAAGCGGTTACGCGCAGCGGTCAGTTCTTCGCTCGGCGGTACCGCCGATGCAGCGTTAGCCGATTCTGGCTGGCTCAGCGTGCCGCTCAGCCTCAGGTGTCCGAGCGCACGCAAGTCCTCGCGGGTAAGCGCTTCGCCGGATAACTTCAAAACGCTTCTGGGTGGACCAAGGGTGGCGGCACTGGCGAGTTTGTTATCGCTGCGCATCGTGCCAAGGCTTGCCTCATTCGCTGCAATGGTTGACGCTGAACGGCTCTTTCTGACGGATTGCACTGAGCCGGTCGTGCGCGGAATTTTATCGCTTCGTGCCGGAGCAGCGACGCTGCCAGTGCGCGCCTCATCACTTATCGATGCGGCTGGCGCTAATAAAGGCAGCGTAGCAGTTGAAGTCGGGTCTAACAATATCTGAAAATCGCGATGCACTTGTGCACTACAAGCAATATCGAGCGCCACCACTATTGCAGGCTCGTTGACCGGTTGGCGGGTTCTGATCTCGATCGCGTTACCGGCTGTAGTACGCAGTAAAGCGATGCCGGGCGTGCTGATAAATACGCCGTCCGAAGATTGAATTTTAGCGTGCAGACAGTTCGGCGCGAGATCAATGCTGTCTGCGCCAATCAGAGAAACCACCACACGCAGCGGCTGACCCAATGCGGATTCGACGCGGATATTCCCCAGACCGACAGCATGCGCGGCACCGCCCCAGGCCATCAGCACGGCAAGCGCAATGGGCCCTGATGGCGGCATTCGCATAAAGCGCTTCATTGATTCAGTTGTCCTCGATCGTGCACCGGCAGTTTCCAGAGCCACCAACAGTTGCGTAGAATTTACGTTAACAATATACAGAAAGCATCTGATATAAAAGATAAATCATGTGACTTCGCCACAAAACACGACACAGTCGTGCGCGCGACATGGCTATCCTGACCCTGAGGGGGATTGATCAAGTCGACGCTGCTTAGGAACTATGCAAAGTAAAACTCGCCAGATTGCATCAGCCATGATGGCAATTCACGATCTCGAGCCCGCCCCGACCCTATAAAATAATGCTTTCGGGTCATCGCCGAACGGGCCCGCTGTGCGATCAATGTGGTTAAATGTATTCTCAAGGATTTAACGTAAAGTTGCAAGCCAGGCATCATTGCGATTTTGCCCGGCACAACACTAGCGCGACAGAGCTTGCAAACAGCCGCCGCCGTTCAGAGCACGCTGGTATCTGGTGCGCCAATCAGCGTGGCTGAAAACGTCACGTTGCGTTTGCGCCATCACTGGTAGCCCTTCAACCGTTTTTCAAAAAATGCTGCGATCCTCCCATGTCCGCTGAACTCAAAGCTGCACGGCACGACACAACCCTGGTATTGACCATTTCCAACCCCGGCAGACGCAACGCGCTGCATCCCGACATGGCTGCTGCAGCGATCGAAACCCTGTCCACTGCAGAACGGGACGATTCGATCCGCGCAGTGGTCCTAACCGGAGCCGACGGCTTTTTTTGTGCCGGTGGCAACCTGCACCAACTAGCAGCAAACCGCGCGATGCCGAAATCTTTGCAAGCTGCATCGATCGACAATCTGCACGGCTGGATCGAGGCGATACGGGACTGTCCGAAGCCGGTCATCGCAGCGGTCGAAGGCGGTGCTGCAGGTGCTGGTTTCTCCCTGGCGCTGGCATGCGACCTGATCGTTGCGACGCGCTCGGCGCAGTTTCTAATGGCATACATTAATGTCGGATTAACGCCGGATGGCGGCGGCTCATGGTTTCTGACCGCATCGCTGCCACGTCAACTGGTAACCGAAATTTTGATCGATGGCAAACCGGTGAGTGCCGTCCGGTTGCATGATCTTGGTGTAGTTAATCGGTTAGTCGAAGATGGCACGGCGCTCGATGGTGCTTTGCTCTGGGCCGAGCAGCTGGCGCATCGGTCCCCCCATGCCGTGGAGCGCATCAAGGGATTGCTGCGGGATGCGCCGGAAAATTCACTGATGCAACAATTCGACGCCGAGAAACACAGCTTCGTCGAAAGTTTGCATCACCGCGACGCGCAGGAAGGTATTAGCGCCTTTCTTGAAAAGCGGCCACCACGTTACCTCTGAAACAATTGATTAGCACGCACATTGAACGCCGGACGGAAATAGTACGACCGTACGTTTCAATGCGTTAGAATAGTAATATAGGACGCTATCAGGAGACACGATGTACGAAGAATTCATGGGCACAATGCCCGTCGCCGAGCGTCAAAAGTTTGATGTCGATGCGCTGCAAAATTATTTGCGTCAGCACATCGATGGATTTTCCGGCCATTTGGAAGTCGAACAATTCAAGGGTGGTCAATCGAATCCGACGTTCAGGATTAGTGCGCAGGGCCAGCAGTACGTGCTACGTACCAAGCCCGGTCCGGCGGCAAAATTGCTGCCTTCGGCGCATGCCATCGACCGCGAATATCGCGTCATGGACGCACTCAACAAGGCCGGCTTTCCTGCTGCAAAACAGTTCACGCTATGCACCGACGAGGATGTCATCGGGCGCGCCTTCTATGTGATGGAATATGTCGAAGGGCGTGTATTGTGGGACCAGTCGCTACCCGGCATGACGGCCGCCGAACGCACCCTGTATTACGACGAAATGAACCGCGTCATCGCGCAACTCCACACGATCGACTATGCTGCAATCGGGCTCGCTGATTTTGGCAAACCGGGTAACTACTTTGGCCGTCAGATCGATCGCTGGACGCGCCAGTATAAGGCATCCGAAACCGAAAAAATCAGCGCCATGGATCACCTGATCGACTGGCTTCCAAAAAATATTCCGGCGGGCGACGAAACCAGTATCGTGCATGGCGACTTCCGCCTCGATAACATGATGTTTCATCCGACCGAGCCGCGTATATTGGCGATCCTTGACTGGGAGCTGTCGACGCTAGGCCATCCATTGGCGGATTTTTCTTACCATTGCATGAGCTGGCATATTCCGCCCGGCCAGTTCCGCGGCATTGGCGGGCTCGATCTGAAGATGCTCGGAATTCCGACCGAAGCCGAATACATCGCCACCTACTGCGCCCGTACTGACAAAACCATTCGGCCGGAGGATTTTAATTTTTATCTGGCATACAACATGTTCAGGATGGCGGGTATCTTGCAAGGCATCATGAAACGCTATGTCGACGGCACCGCATCAAGCGCACAGGCGCTTAAATCCGGCCAAGCCGCCCGACCGATGGCAGAGATGGGCTGGCGTTACGCCAACGCAGAATAATTTAACCGGGAGACAAGATGGAATTCGACTATTCGGACCGCTGCAAAACGATGCAAACCAAATTGCTGGGCTTTATGGATCAGCATATCTATCCGAACGAGAAGGCCTACAAGCAGGAGATCGACCGCAACGGTACCGAGAAGGGCAATCGTTGGCTGGCAACCGCATTAATGGAGCGGCTAAAACCCATGGCGCGCGAGCAAGGCTTGTGGAATTTGTTTTTGCCCAAGTCGGCGCGCGCACCCGAAGGTTTGTCCAATCTTGATTACGCGCCCCTATGCGAAATCATGGGCCGGGTCGGCTGGGCGCCCGAAGTTTTCAATTGCAGCGCGCCGGACACCGGCAACATGGAAACTATCGAACGCTATGGCGCCGAAGCACACAAGCGTGAATGGCTGGAACCCCTGTTACGCGGTGAAATCCGCTCGGCCTTTGCCATGACCGAGCCAGGCGTGGCGTCCTCGGATGCCACCAACATCGCCACGCGCATCGAGCGCGATGGCGATGACTACGTCATCAATGGCCACAAGTGGTGGATCAGCGGTGCCGGCGACCCGCGCTGTAAAATCTTTATCCTCATGGGCAAGACCGATCCGGAGGCGCCGCGCCATTCACAACAATCGATGATTCTGGTGCCCGCCGAAACCAAAGGCGTCTCCATCAAACGTCCGTTGCCTGTATTCGGCTACGACGACGCACCGCACGGCCATTGCGAAATCTTGTACGAGAACGTGCGGGTGCCTGCATCGAACATTTTGCTGGGAGAAGGACGCGGTTTCGAAATCGCCCAGGGTCGTCTTGGGCCTGGTCGAATCCATCACTGCATGCGTGCCATCGGCGTCGCCGAACGTGCGCTCGAATTGATGTGCAAGCGCCTGAACGAGCGCGTTGCGTTCGGCCGCAAAATTTCTGAGCAGAGCATTTGGCGCGAGCGGATCGCAGAGTCCCGCATCCAGATCGACAGCGCACGTTTGCTGACGCTGAAAGCAGCGTATATGATGGACACGGTCGGCAACAAGTACGCCAAATCCGAGATCGCGATGATCAAGGTACTGGCACCGAACGTCGCACAACAAGTGCTGGACTGGTCGATCCAGGCACACGGCGCGGGTGGCGTGTCGGATGATTTCCCGCTGGCCTACATGTGGGCTGGAAACCGCACCCTGCGCATTGCCGACGGTCCGGACGAAGTCCATCGTAATGCGATCGCCAAGCTCGAACTGGTCAAGCACGCGGCACTCCCGGGTGAAGACACCGATCTGCCGATCACACGCTCGTAACAGCTACGTCGATCCGATGGTGCAGAAAAGCGCTTCTGCACCATCCGGTCCATAGCGGCACAATCACGGCCCGTATTGATTATCGGAGCTGCCATGATCAAGGTGTATTCCACTGCCGCACCAAACAGCCATAAAGTTCATGTGCTGCTCGAAGAGCTGGCCCCGCTGTACCGGGTATACCCCATCGATATCGGCGCAGGTGACCAGTTCAAACCGGATTTTCTGGCGATCTCCCCAAACAATAAATTCCAGCGATCGCCGCCGGTCCCGATGGCAAGCTAATGTCGATGTTCGAGTCAGGCGCCATTTTGATTTATCTGGCAAGCAAAACTGGCCAATTTCTGGGAGACAACGATCACGAGAAATTCGGTACGCTACAGTGGCGCATGTTACCGATGCGCGTGATCTGGCCGATGCTTGGCCAGGCTCATTACTTCCGCATCTACGCACCCGAGAAAATTGGCTACGCGGCGACTCGTTACACCAACGAAACCGCACGTTTATTTGGGGTCATGGATCACCAGTAAGCCGGCAACAGCTACTTTGCAGGCAGCAAATACATGATCGCCGACCTCGCCGCATTCCCGTAGACCCGCTCCTGGAAGAATCAAGGTATCGAAATCGGCGATTTTCCGAACGTGCTGCGCTGGTTCAATAAAATCAACGCGCGCCCGATAGTGCAACGCGGCGTCGAAGTGCTGCAGAGCGTCCGCAAGCCGTGGACCGGCGCCAAGGCGGCAAAAGCATTGTTCGGTGCAACGCAACAGGGGAAGCGATGGGCAAGCTGCACCGGGCATCACGCTATTCGTTTAGCCGTGAGTCGTCCGACAAACAATTTCCTTGATGATCGCTACCCGCATCTACCGAAGCCAGCGGGAGCCGCATTGATACCCGCGTCGGTTGAAACGCCGCTCAGGTGTACCGCCGCGTAATCGATTCAGCCACGCACACCGGCTTATCACCGCCCTCGCGTTCGATGGTCACCTGCCACGTCAGCTGCGCACCGCCCGCAATGTCTTCCACAGTGAGCAAGCTCATCCGCGCGCGGACCCTGCTACCGACCGGCACCGGTGCGGGAAAACGCACCTTGTTCAAGCCGTAATTGACGCCCATCCGCACGTCACTCATGTTGATCGATTGCGCCATCAGCATCGGCAACAATGCGAGTGTCAAAAATCCGTGTGCTACCGTGCCGCCATACGGTGACTCGGTGCGGCTGCGTTCGATATCGAGATGGATCCACTGATGGTCGCCGGTCGCGTCAGCGAATAGTTGCACGCGCTCCTGCGTGATGGTGATCCAGTCCGACACCGCAATTTCATGGCCGATCAGGGTCTTCAGTTCTTGCAGCGAGGCGATTTGACGCATGGATTCTCCGTTGTACCCAGTCAGACAGGCCGGCGCCCAAACATGCCGCGGCCCTTGATAGTTGCGACCAGTTCGCCGCGCTGGTTGGTGGCTTCCCACTGGGTGAAAATCACGCCGCGATCGGGCCGACTAGATGACGGTACCGACTCGACAACAGCGCTGCGTACAGTTAGCGTATCGCCGCCCCGTACCGGTTTCAGCCAGCGTACTTCATCCACGCCGGGTGACCCTAGACTACTTGAATTGCCCAAATAGCCGTCGACCATCAGCCGCATCATCATGCTGCAGGTATGCCAGCCACTGGCGATAATCCCGCCGAACATCGACTGCACCGCTGCCTCGGGATCGATATGAAATGGCTGCGGATCAAAACGGGTAGCGAACTCGATGATTTCGGCTTCACTGACCGTAAAACTGCCGACCTCGATCGCATGGCCGACTTCAAAATCTTCGAAATACATTTTTTTTCGCACAGAGTCGGTCATCTTTACTCACCAAATGTCATACGCATAAAGGCAGACACCTGGCAGTTTAGCCAGTGTGTCGAAAACCGGCCTGCGCTACAAAACGCGCCAGATGGTGGTCGGTGTCGCCGAGCGTCAATTCGATCATCGTCAAACGCTTGAAATGATGCGCCGCCGGCAACTCATTAGTGACCCCCATGCCGCCGTGCAGCTGGACCGCCTGCTGACCAACATATTTCATGGCTTGCCCGATGCGCGCCTTGGCCGCCGACACCGTCCGTCGCCGCTCGATCGGGTCGGACGAGCCGACCTTCATCGCAGCCAGCGTCGCCATCGAGCGGGCCTGCTCCAGATGCATGAACATGTCAGCCATGCGGTGCTGCAGCGCCTGGAATTTGCCGATCGGCACTCCGAACTGCTGCCGCGTTTTGAGGTACTCCAGCGTCGCGTGGTTCAATGCTTCCATTGCACCGACCGCTTCGCTGCAGAGCAGCGTGACAGCGTAATCGGCGGCAGCGTCAAGAATCTGCCAGCCGTTGCCGACCGTCCCGAGCAAAGCCGATGCGGGCACTTTTACGTGATTAAAAGTGATATCGGCAGCGCGCTGACTGTCGATGGTGCGATAGTCCTTCACGGTCACGCCGGCACTGTCGGCGGGCACCGCAAACAACGAAATTCCAGCTGTATCACGACGCGTGCCCGACGAACGTGCCGAGACGATCAACAGGCCGGCCTGTGCTCCGTGCAGCACGACCGTTTTGGTTCCGTTGAGCACCGCGCCGTCGCCATCAGCGGTTGCCGTGGTGGCGATGTCAAGCAGGTCATGGCGCGATTGTTTTTCCCCAAGTGCGCAGGCAATCTTCAGATCGCCAGCGGCAATTTGCTCCAGCAGACCGTCGTGCCCGCCTGCCAGTTTCAAGAACTCGGCACCGAAGACAGTACTAAAGTAAGGTTCGATCAGGAGAGCGCGGCCGATTTCGTGCATCACGACCTGAACGTCGATGGCAGCGCCATTAAAACCACCCTGCGCTTCCGGAATCGGCAACGCCAGCATGCCGAGTTCAGTTAGCGCAGCCCAGGCAGGAGCGGACACGCCCGTGTCCGAAAGCACAATCTTTTTGCGGTGGTCAAAAGTGTAGTCACGCTCGGTCCAACGTCGCAGGGCGTCAGAGAATTGCTGCTGCTCTTGTGTAAAAGTGAAGTCCATGTTTGTCTCACAGTCCCAGAATCATTTGCGTGATGATATTTTTTTGAATCTCGTTCGAGCCGCCATAGATCGAAGTTTTGCGATAGTTGAAATAGTACGAGGCGAGTGGTGCAGCGTCGTTATCTTCTGCTGCGCTTTGCTCGGATGTGCCATGTAAAAATGCCGGGTCGAACGGCAAACCGTACGGCCCGACCGCTTCCAGCATCAACTCGGTCAATTCCTGCTGAATCTCGGTTCCCTTGATCTTCAACATCGAGGCTTCCGGCCCGGGACCACGCTTGGCGTTGTCGAGGGAAATCACCCGCAATACCGTGACCTCGAGCGCCATCAATTCAATTTCGAGCGATGCCACCTTGGCAGCAAACACGGGATCGTCCAGCAGCGGCGCACCATTTTTTTGCTGATCGATGGCGACGCGTTTTAAAAACTCGAGCTCGCGCTTGGCGCGTCCTACCGCAGCGATATTGGTACGCTCATGACCGAGCAGATATTTGGCGTATGTCCAGCCTTTATTTTCTTCGCCGATCAGATTTTCGACCGGCACCTTGACGTTATCGAAAAACACCTCGTTGATTTCGTGATCTTCGTCCAGCATGATAATTGGCCGTACCGTAATGCCCGGCGTCTTCATGTCGATCAGCAAAAACGAAATCCCCTCCTGCTTGCGCACGCCGGTATCAGTCCGTACGAGGCAAAAAATCATGTCGGCGTGTTGTGCCAAGGTGGTCCAGGTTTTTTGCCCATTGACGATGTAATGGTCACCTAGGCGCTCGGCGCGGGTTTTTAACGAAGCCAGGTCGGAGCCGGCCCCAGGTTCGGAATACCCCTGACACCACCAGTCTTCACAATTCAGGATACGTGGCAAGTAATGGCGTTTTTGCGCTTCGTTACCGAACGCCATGATGACCGGCGCCACCATGTTCACGCCGAACGGCAGAATTGTCGGCGTGCCGGCGTTGGCGCATTCTTCTTCCCAGATGTGGCGTTGCACCGGGCTCCAGCCGGTACCACCGTACTCGACTGGCCAGCCGGTACCGACCCAGCCCTGTTTAGCAACGATCTTGTGCCAGCGTACCAGATCGTCTTTGGACAAGCGCTTGTGATCCAGCACTTTTTTCTGCAAGTCCTTTGGCAGATTTTCCGCCAGATAATTGCGAACAGTGTCGCGGAACGCTTCGTTTTCAGCGCTGTAATGCAAATCCATTCTGTCTCCTTCGGTAGTCGCGGACAACCATGATCATGCACCTGTTCCCAGTTAAAAAGCACGACCGTTCAAAAAATTATTATAGCGTTTAAATCGTGAGTACAGTCAAGTGCTGCGGTACGCTTCACACTTGCATGATTTTTTCGGGAGAACCCGTTTGCGTTGTTTAACCAGATATGTCCGCACCCGCACAATCACACACGGCCTGATCACCGGGTTGCTGTTCTGGATTGTCCTGCAGGAGTCCTGCGCCGCCGAGGCGACACTGCAGGTTGGCTCCAAGCGATTTACCGAGTCTTATATCCTCGGTGAAATTTTGACACAAACCGCAGCAAAGGTCGGCCCCGCGACGCACCAGCAGGGGCTTGGCAACACCGCCATCGTTTTCGGTGCCCTAAAGGCCGGCAGCATCGATGTTTATCCTGAATATACCGGCACTATCGACAGTGAAATTTTGCATCACAATATGCCCACCTCGCTCGACCAGATGCGACGCGAACTGGCACCGCTCGGCATCGGCATCGGCGTCAAGCTGGGATTTAGCAACAGCTATGCGCTGGCGATGCGGGGCGATGAAAAGGGGCCGACCGTGCTCAGCGCGCTGGCAGCGCAGCCCGGACTACGCTTCGGCCTGTCGCATGAATTTTTGGGTCGGGCCGATGGCTGGCCAGGGCTGGCACAGCGCTATCACCTGCCACAGCAGCCGACCGGCCTGGACCACGGGATTGCCTATGAAGCACTCAGCGCCCATCAAGTCGACGTAATCGATATCTATTCGACCGACGCAAAAATCGGCAAGCTCAAATTACGTGTGCTGCAAGATGACGGCCTGTATTTCCCGCGCTATGACGCAGTGCTGCTTTATCGCCTCGACGTGCCTCGACGTTTTCCGGCTGCCTGGGCGGCGCTCAGCAAACTCGAAGGCAGCATCGACAATCGGCGCATGATTGCGTTAAACGCCGCAGTCGAGCTGGACGGCCAATCGTTTGCAGCGGTGGCGCGCGAGGTTGTCGCGACGGCCACGCATGGCGCTGCATCAACGGCACCCGCGACGGTCCGCGAGGGCTTCCTGAATAAATTATTCGGTGAAAATTTTTGGCGCCTGACCCGTCAGCATGTGGTGCTGGTGGTTGCTGCGATCGTACTGGCAAGCTTGATCGGCATCCCGCTCGGCGTCGTCGCTGCGCAAAGGCCACTGCTGCGGCAAATCGTAATGGCCGCAGTCGGCATATTGCAAACCATCCCATCGCTGGCTTTGCTGGCGATGCTGATCCCTCTGCTCGGCATGATCGGCACCACACCCGCCTTGATCGCGCTATTTTTGTATGCACTGCTGCCGATCGTGCGCAACACCTGTACCGGGATGTTGCAGGTGCCGCAAGGTCTGCGCTTGGCGGCGCTGGCGCTGGGACTGACGCCGCGCGACAGGTTGCTGCATATCGAGCTGCCGCTGGCGCTGCCGGTCCTGCTAGCCGGTCTGAAAACTGCCGCAGTCATGAGTGTCGGCACCGCGACCATCGCGGCGTTTATCGGCGCGGGCGGTTACGGCGAGCGGATCGCCATCGGTCTGGCGTTAAACGACAATCAGATGCTGCTGGCGGGAGCGATCCCAGCGGCAATTATGGCCTTGCTGGTGCAGTGGGTATTTGATTTGATCGAGCGGTACCTGGTCCACGGCCGACATGATGCCGGGCGGGTCTGAGTCAGGCCGGCGCAGTCAGATTGGGCAAAATTCATCTGCCATCGGTATCGTCATGCGTAGTATTGTCCCGCGTCCGGAAGCGCTGTCGATAGCTAATTCTCCACCCAACCGGCTAATGCGCTCGGCGATACCCACCAGCCCAAAGGAATTGACCTTGCGGCGGCAACCGGGCCGAATGCCGATGCCATTGTCGGCAATCGACAA
>JAYVEF010000136.1:0-4258 GCA_043748965.1 Burkholderiales bacterium | reverse complement strand
AACTGCCGACTGTCACCTTCCTGGACGGCCAGATGAGAAATTGGCTCGACTTTCACCAGCGAAAGGAGCGCGTGGCTGCGACCGGCTGGGAGACATTCATGAGCAAGTTCTGAAAGGAAAGAAAGGGAGTGTCCCCGATCGGCTCGGCTCGCGCCCGCGGTAACCTTGTTTCGAGTCACGCCCAACAGCGTAATCATTGGGAGCAAGAACTGCGGGCGTACAACGTACATCCTTGGAAACCGGTAAAAATATCGACGGTCCCGGTGCCGTGGAGTTCAAAGTCCGGTTCGAGTAGAGTTACCCGCCACGGCACATCGGCGTCTGGGAAGCCACCGATCATTTTTGCGATACCAAATCCGAGACCGTAACTTATAGAAACTTCGGTTGCTCCCCATCGCCGACAGCATCACCGCTTCCATGAAGTAATGCGTATGACGGACCGGGTGCCGGCTTAGTTGCTGTGATAGACATCCAGCACCACTTCATGATCGGCGATCAACAGCGCCAGCGGACCGGCTGCCACAAGATCGGTCTCGCAGCGCCTGCCGGCTTGGGTGGTAGCGACCAGACCTGCAATCCGATTGATCGTGACACGCTTGTCGGCGCCGCTGGCCCAGACGTAACAGCAAGACCGCGTGCGCAGCGCCTGCAAGGATAAACCGACCCGCGCATGGGCGGCGTGCGCCGGCTGCACAGCGACGTAGCGCGCCGTCGTCTGTCGCGCCTCGCTCCATTGCGGCGCATCCGCAAAGAGTGATGCGGTATGGCCGTCGTTGCCGATCCCAAGGATCACGACGGCGGCATGCGCCAGCGCCGGATTTTCGCTGGCTCGCCGCGCTGCCGCCCCAGCCAGTTGCCAGTCGTCGATGCCGCTTCGCGCCAGCGCATCGTCCACCAGTGGCACCCAATGCGCCGCTGCCGCCTGATTGACCAGCAAATGTTGCGCCACCAATGCCGTATTCGAATCGGCGTGGGAACGCGGTACGCAGCGCTCGTCGACCAGTGACACGCTGATGCACGACCACGGCAGCGCAAGCTGCGAGAGCGCTGTCAGCAAAGGTAGCGGACTGCGTCCACCCGACACCAGTAGCAGCGCAGCGCCCGAATCGGCAACACTGTCCAGCAGGTCCTGGGTAACCCGGGCAGCCAGCGCCTCCACTGCGGTGGCGGTCGAGGGGTAGGCATGCAAATTCAGTGACATGGGTCATCCTCAGTAAGGGAAAAGGAATTAATGTAGCCGATCACAATTAAACCCAATCCCTATTTGTAGATCGACTACATGATGTCGTCTATCAGGAACCTGAGGACAGGCACTTTCCAGGCATTAAAACACTTCAGGCAAAATGGACGTTGCGCAATCCCATCTTTTTCTGCGAGGTTTCATGTTGCTGTCGTTATTTACGCTGCGCGCGCGCGCGCTAACTGTCGGATTTTCGCTGCTTGCCAGCATCACCGTGCACGCCGGCCCGGTCAAATCCACTGCAGTGACCATGGCTGACGTGTTGAAAACTTCGCAGCCGACTGATTGGCGCCCGCTCGACCCGCACGATACGCTGTATCTGGAATTGCCGGCAGGGCGCGTGGTGATCGAACTGGCACCCGCCTACGCACCGCATCATGTTGCCAACATCAAGGCGCTGGTGCAGGAAAAATATTTCGACGGGCTGGCCATTGTCCGGTCACAGGACAATTATGTGGTCCAGTGGGGCGACCCCGACGAGAGCCGCAAGATACAGCACGCCCAAGCGCACCTGCCCGCCGAGTTTGCCCGTGCCATCGATTCGACGCTACCTTTTAATCGCCTGCCAGACCGCGATACTTACGCAGCGCAAACCGGCTTCTCGGAGGGCTTTCCGGTGGCGCGCGATCCTGTGGAAGGACGTACCTGGCTTACGCATTGTTACGCAATGGTGGGCGCCGGGCGCGACAACGCCAGCGACAGTGGCGGCGGCACCGAACTGTATGTCGTCACCGGCCACGCACCACGGCATC
This sequence comes from Burkholderiales bacterium, assembly GCA_043748965.1. Taxonomy (GTDB): domain Bacteria; phylum Pseudomonadota; class Gammaproteobacteria; order Burkholderiales; family Burkholderiaceae_D; genus Actimicrobium. The sequence continues at coordinate 2,266 of JAYVEF010000136.1, read as the reverse complement.
TGGACCGCAATGTGACGCTGGTCGGTCGCGTGGTGCAGGGGATCAACTTGCTGTCGACGCTGCCGCGCGGGACCGCTGCGATGGGGTTTTATGAAAAGCCCGAACAGCGGGTACCGATCACGACGATCCGGCTAGCGGCCGATGTACCCACCGCCGAACGTAGCGATCTGGAAGTCCTGCGCACGGACACCGCAACATTCCGCGCAGTGGTCGCAGCGCAGCGTTTTCGAGGTGGCGAATGGTATAAATATACGGTCGGCCATACCGACGTGTGCAACGTGCCGGTAGCCGTGCGCGCCATCGTCCGGTAACGCTACCCCGGCCACTTGATTTCTGACTCTGACCATGCCCAGCCAAAATCCCCTACCGAATCAAACCCGGTCCCTGATCCACTTGCTGCGCGAGCGCATGTTCCTGCTTATTCTGCTGGCCAACGTCGGCTACTACGTGGTGATGGTCGCCGCCGGCGTCAACTGGCAGTCGCCGCGTACGCTCGACCTGCTGCGCTGGGGCGGGAATTTTGCGCCGCTGACGCTGACCGGTGAGCCATGGCGCCTGCTGACCAGCATGTTCATGCATGGCGGGTTGCTGCATCTGGCGCTCAATATGCTGATGCTGTTTCAGCTCGGGCAGATTGTCGAATGGCGCTACGGCTCGCTGCGCTTCGGCGTGATCTATCTACTGTCAGGGCTGGGCGGCGGTGTCGCCAGCGCACTCTGGAACGGCATACACAAAGTCGACGTCGGCATCAACGCAGCAGGCATGGCGGCCCATGCCGAACGCCTGCTGCCGGCTGTCAGCGTCGGCGCCTCGGGTGCCATCATGGGGCTCGCAGGGGCCTGGTTCGTGATACGTTTTTCTGAACCGTCCGACGAACACAGCAGCCGCGATGTAAAGACTATCGGGCAGGTAATACTGATGAACCTGGCGATCGGTTTCATGATCAAAGGCATCGATCAGTCTGCCCATATCGGCGGTTTGCTGGCGGGTGTCACGAGCGGCTTTTTGCTGATGCGGATTTTTTTCGGTGCGCGTGGCGTGATGGGATGGGTCTTTCCACTTCTGCTGGGCACGCTCGGCACGGTCGCTGCAATCGGCGTCGCCGCGTTGCCGCCATCCAACGATTTGCAGGCTTACCGACAGCAAGTCGATCGCGAATTGCAACGTGACCGCAGCGCTGATGCGCCCGCCGACGAAGACCCGGGTACGCCGCCGTGACCGAGCGAAACAAGCTGACGGCGCAACAGCGGCGCGCGCTATACTCGACGGCAATCATCGCCGACATTTGACGATAGAAGCCGCTACTCGGCGCGACTGCCCGCCATCACCGATTGAAGCTCGCGTCCATCCTTTTCGGAGTGCATTCCATGTTGCGCATTTTTTTGTTGTCCCTTGTCGTCCTGACGTCGCTCACTGCCTGCAACAAGGCTGGGCCCGGACCGGCGCCGACCGACAAACAAGCCCGGAGCGCAGCCTCAGCGCTGTTGATTTCGCCCGAAGACCTGATCACCGTGCATTTTGATGACGTCGCTGCCGGCCCGGTCATCACCGGCACCGTGCAGCCGGAACGGCGCGCCGATCTCCGCGCCGAAGTCTCTGCCGTCGTACTGCAAATTCTGAAAGATAACGGCGAGGTGGTACACCAGGGCGAAACGCTGGTGCGACTCGATCAAACCGCAATTCGAGATACCCTGACGGCCGCCGACGCCAGCGCGCGCGCGGCAACCCAGGCGCTGGAACAGGCCGAACGTCAACTCGACCGCTTGAAGACCCTGCGCCAATCCGGCATGACCTCGACCCAGCAACTGGAAGACGCAGAGATCCGTCGTAACACACTGCAAAGCGATCTGATTGCCGCCCGCGCCCGCGCGGTGCAAGCTCGTCAGCAAATGCAGCGCACTGAAGTGCGGGCGCCGTTCGATGGCGTCATCAGCGAACGCCGTGCCTCGGTCGGTGATACGGTTCAGATCGGCAAAGAGCTATTAAAAGTCATCGATCCGACCAGCCTGCGGCTGGAAGGTCTGGTATCGGCCGACCACATCAGCAGCGTCGAGATCGGTCAGGCAGTACAGTTTCGGATCAATGGCTATGACACGCAGGATTTCGGCGGCACCGTCAAACGTATCGCGCCGGCCGCCAATCCAACGACACGCCAGGTCGAGGTGCTGGTCACGTTCAATCCGGGCAATCGCCCCGGCGTGGCCGGACTCTATGCCGAGGGCCAGATCGCGACCGCCAGCCGCCGGCAACTGATGCTGCCTGAGGC
>JAYVEF010000135.1:0-4307 GCA_043748965.1 Burkholderiales bacterium | reverse complement strand
GATGGGTGATGGATGGATCGAAGCGATCCATCCGGAAGATCGTCTAAAACTTTGTCAGGCCTGGGCGCCAGCTTCCCAGCAACATAACAGCTATCAGGGTACCTACCGGTTCCGGCACGCCAGCGGCACGGTGGTCTGGGTCGCGATGAAAGCCGCACCGATTCTGGTCGACGGCCGACTTGAAGGCTATGTCGGCAGTGTCGACGACATCACGGCCCGGCGCGAAGCCGAACAGGCACTGTCCAAAAGCGAGCAACGCCTGCGCACGATTACGGATACGTTGCCGGCGCTAGTAGCGTTCATTGATGCGCAACAGCGATTTCGATTTAATAATCTGGCGTACGAGCGACGCTTCAAAATCAACCGTGACGCGCTTCGGTACCGAACCGTGCGCTCGTTTGTCGGCGAGCAGGAGTACGAGTTTATTGCGCCATGGTTGGACCGCGCGCTGCACGGCGAAACCGTCACTTTCGAGCAAAAAGATGACACTTCAGGTACGCCGCAATGGGCCGAAGCCACCTATATTCCGCAGTTGGCCGACGATAGCAAGGAAGTGGTCGGCGTGCACATCATGATCCATGACATCACTGCTAAAAAACGCGAAGAGCAGCGACTGCTGCAACTCACCCGGATCGACAGCCTGACCGGTCTGGTGAACCGCGCCGGTTTCGAACAGAAGCTCGCCAACGCGATCGCGCAATCGCGTGCGAAAAATCGGCTGATGGCGCTGCTGTATCTCGATATCGACCATTTTAAACGCGTCAACGACACCCATGGCCACCTTGTCGGCGATGCACTGCTGAAGGCATTCGCAGGTCGCCTTGCGCGTGCCATGCGTGCAGCAGACACCGTGGCACGGCTGGGTGGCGACGAATTCACCGTAATCATGGAATCGCTCCCAGCAATCGGTGACGCCGAACGTACTGCAGCAAAGATCATCGAGGCAATGCGGGCGCTATTCAAGCTCGACGGGCTGCCGGTGTCAATCTCCGCCAGCATCGGCGTGGCAATTCATGACGGCGGTGATCTCGAAGCAAACGGGCTGATCAAACGCGCTGATGAAATGCTCTACCAAGCGAAGGCGAACGGGCGCAACCAATTCTGTGTCTGGCAGGAAGCAATGCCGCTCGCAACACCGCCGGTGACGTGACCAGTGCGTGCCGCGTGAAACGTCCGCACGTAGCGGCTGCAACCATTGGATCAACACATGGCGCACGAAAAAATGTATTTTATCGATCACCGATTTGAAATCAGAGCCTCTACTTTCCCGGCGATCAGATGCCGCATCGGCATTGGTAGTAGACAAATTTATGCCGTCAGATTTTTGGCCAGGATCAATCGCAAATAATTGGGTAGCACAGGTTTTTAAGACGCAATCTTGTCAAAACGGCGCAAACGGACGCTCGGTATTTGCAGAAAAAAAACCCGGTAGTTTTGCGCGACCAAAACGCCTTGCAGGATAAAATTCCCCGCTTTGGCTGCGTGGATTATGCTGAGCAGTCATCCAGAATTTTCGACAGTACCGGAATGGGACCGAAGATCCCCGACGAATAGCCAATCAAAGCAGATGACGGACACCCACACCCCAATGATGCAGCAATACCTGCGCATCAAATCCAATCATCCGACGATGCTTCTGTTCTATCGCATGGGTGATTTCTACGAACTGTTTTTCGATGATGCGATAAAAGCTGCACGCCTGCTTGGCATTACCCTCACACAACGCGGCAATTCAAATGGCGTTCCGATCAAAATGGCGGGTGTGCCGTTTCACGCTGTAGACCAGTACTTGGCGAAGCTGGTCAGACTGGGCGAGTCGGTCGCGCTATGCGAGCAGATTGGCGACCCGGCGACCAGCAAGGGGCCGGTTGAACGCAAGGTGGTGCGGGTGATTACGCCCGGCACGCTGAGCGATGCGGGCCTGTTGCCGGACAAAGCAGAACGCCCTTTGCTGGCGCTCGCCGTGGTCAATCAGCGCAAGCTGATGACGGTCGGACTGGCCTGGCTGTCAATGGCGAGCGGCGCCCTACGCACACTTGATTTCAGCTGCGATGCGAAGCACCTGGATGCGCGGCTGAAGCAGGAAATCGAGCGGATCGCGCCGGCTGAAATATTGATTTCGGATGCTACCGACGACTGGTTGCGCGATGCCGGAGTCGGCGCGCGCACGGCGGTACCACACTGGCATTTCGATCCGGTGAACGGCCATCAGGCGTTACAGGATCAACTTGCCGTCACAACCCTGCTGGGCTATGGCATCGAAGCCCCCAGCGCGGCTTGTGGTGCGGCTGGCGCGCTACTTCTGTACGCGCGCGCGACACAGGGCATGGTTCTGCAGCACGTACGGAGTCTGATGCCCGAAACCGAAGACGAATTTATCAGCCTCGATGCGCCGACCCGACGTAATCTTGAACTGACCGAAACCATTCGCGGGCAGGATGCCAGTAGCGCTACGCCGACACTATTTTCGTTGCTCGATCACTGCCGTACCGCGATGGGTTCGCGGCTGCTACGGCACTGGCTGCATCATGCGCGGCGGGACCAGCGCGTGGCGCAGGCGCGGCATGCCGCGATCCATGCGCTGCTACGATCAGAGGCGGCCACAGCATGCAGCACAACGCTGGCTGCGGTGCCCGATCTGGAACGCATCACCACACGCATCGCACTGCTGTCAGCGCGCCCGCGCGATCTGGCTGGCCTGCGCGCCGGGCTGCAGCAGCTGCCGGCATTGCGGGCGTATGTTGATTTATGCAATCGCGACGCGGACGCACCGCTGCTGCGTGAAATTCACGCGGCATTGGCAACACCGACCGACTGCCTTGATTTGTTGGAGCGCGCAATCGCACTGGAACCCGCCGCGATGGTGCGCGATGGTGGCGTGTTCGCACGCGGTTTTGATGCCGAACTGGACGAACTGCGCGGCTTGTCTGAAAACGCCGGCCAATTTCTAGTCGACCTCGAAACGCGCGAACGCGTGCGTACCGGGATTACAAATCTGCGGGTCGAATACAACCGCGTACACGGTTTTTATATTGAAGTCACGCACGGTCAGACTGATAAGGTCCCAGACGACTACCGCCGCCGGCAAACCCTGAAAAGTGCCGAGCGCTACATCACGCCGGAACTGAAGGCCTTCGAAGACAAGGCGCTTTCGGCGCAGGATCGTGCACTGACCCGCGAAAAAATTCTGTACGATCAGATGCTGCTTGACCTGGCGCCACAGATCGTACAATTCCAGCAAATTGCCCATGCGGTGGCGCAGCTCGATACGTTGGCAGCGCTGGCCGCGCACGCAACACGGCATAACTGGTGCGCGCCGCAAATGGTGGACCAACCTGCGGTCTCGATTGTGCAAGGCCGTCACCCAGTCGTCGAAAGCGTCATCGAACGTTTCATTGCCAACGATTGTTCACTCGACAATGCACAACGTCTGCTGCTGATTACAGGTCCCAATATGGGCGGAAAATCGACTTACATGCGACAGGTAGCACTAATCGTATTGCTGGCTTACGTTGGCAGTTTTGTACCGGCAGCCGCAGCGACGATTGGTCCGATCGACCGGATCTTTACGCGTATCGGCGCAGCCGATGATCTGGCGGGCGGACGTTCGACCTTCATGGTCGAAATGACAGAATCAGCTGCAATTTTGAATGGTGCCACGCCGCAATCGCTGGTATTGATGGACGAAGTTGGGCGCGGCACGTCGACCTTCGACGGTCTGGCGCTGGCTTGGGCAATTGCGCGCCATTTGATAGAAACCACTCGCAGCTTTACCTTATTTGCGACCCATTATTTCGAGTTGACCCAACTAGCCGAAGTGCATACATCGGCTAGCAACGTGCACCTGTCGGCAATCGAGCACAAGGACCGGATCGTGTTCTTGCATGCGCTCGAAGCGGGTCCGGCGTCGCAAAGTTATGGCCTGCAGGTGGCCCAACTCGCTGGTGTACCGCAACCAGTGATTCGTGCTGCGCGTAAGCATCTGGCAACACTCGAAGCGCAATCGGTGCGTACCTCGCCGCAGTTCGATCTGTTCGCCGGCGCAAACCAGCTGTGCGGCGTTGCAGCCGCGCCGGCCGATGCGGCTACGCTGCAAGCTGACGCGCTGTTTGAGGCACTCGAACACATCGATCCCGACAATCTGACACCACGCGATGCGCTCGAACAGTTATATCGACTAAAACGTTTGTACGGTGAGGTGAAAAAATGATCCGACCTACCACTGCGCGGTTGCTGCTGGCGGCAGCGTTGCTCGTGGCCAGGCCGGCGCAGGCCGCCGGTGCGAGCCAGGCCAGGGGCGGTATTCG
>JAYVEF010000134.1:0-4309 GCA_043748965.1 Burkholderiales bacterium | reverse complement strand
GCATCAGCGATCTGGAAACCCTGGCGCGTGATTGCCATAAGTTCGAATCACGCTATTGCGATAGCCTGATCGGTCCATGGCCTGCGCGCAAGGACATCTATGAGGCACGCTCGCCGATTCATTTCACGCAGCGATTGTCGCGCCCGTTAATTTTGTTTCAGGGAATGGAGGACAAGGTGGTGCCGCCGGCACAAGCCGAGTTGATGTTCGATGCGGTCCGCAACAAGGGTTTGCCGGTGGCGTACGTCAAGTTTGAAGGCGAAGCACATGGCTTTCGCCGCGCCGAAAACATTCAGCGCGCGCTTGAAGCCGAGCTGTATTTTTATGGCCGGGTATTCGGCTTCGTTCCGGCGGATGTAATCGAACCGGTCACCATCGAAAATCTGGCAAACTAAGGTCGCGGGCAGCCTATTGCGTTGGCCTGAAGGGTCGAGGCGGCTTCGCAAATTTTTTTAAAATCAAAAAGGGAAACCCATGGATCTGGCCTATTGGTGCGTGCTGTTTGCAGGAATTATGCCGGTGCTGACGATCGCTATCGCAAAGTGGGGGCGACGCGACTACGACAATGCACAGCCGCGTGCGTGGCTGGACCGTCAGGACGGCTATCGACGCCGCGCCGACTATGCGCATCGCAATCATTTCGAAGCGTTTCCTTTTTTTGCCGCGGCGGTACTGGTAGCTGAGCAACTCCAGGCCAATCCACTACACGTCGATTTGCTGGCTGCGACTTTTATCATTTGCCGCGTAATCTACACGGTGCTGTACTTGACGGATAGAGCGACGTTTCGCTCATTGGCGTGGTTTGCCGGTTACGTGTGCGTGCTGGCACTGTTCGGCGTTGCCGCTTATGGTGCGTAACAAGGTTTGGGTCTGGTGGAGTAGTCATGCAACAAATTGATTTTGAACTGATCGGCGAATTTATCGCGCTTAACCAGCTGTTAAAGCTGGCCGGGCTCTGCGATAGCGGTGGTGCTGGCAAAATGTTGGTTGCCAGCGGTAACGTACGTGTCGATGGCCAGCGCGAATTGCGCAAGACCTGCAAGATTAGATCTGGTCAGGTGGTGGCTCTGGACGCCGTGCGGATTAACGTCACGGCAGCCTGACGGAACCATCAATGGCATCAGACCAATTTTCCATCGGGCCCGGGGGGATCGAGACCTTGCATCTGCCGGACGCGACGCTGCGTTTTCAGCATGACTTCTATGCACCGGATTTTTGTCGGCAGGCGATGGCTGGTTTGACAGATCAGACTACCTGGCGCCACGAAAAAATCGTCTTGTTCGGCAAACAGCATTGGCAGCCGCGACTGGTCGCCGCGCATGGTGACCCTGGTACTGCCTACCGGTATTCCGGCCTGACACTGCCGATGCATGACTGGACGCCGCTTCTGTCACAGATCAGGGAAGCCGTCGAACAGGCGGCAGGACGTCGGTTCAACAGCGTGCTGCTCAATTTTTATCGCGACCAGCAGGATAGTATGGGCTGGCATAGCGATGACGAATCCGAACTCGGTCCGTCACCCGTGATTGCATCGGTCAGTTTTGGCGCGACGCGCGCCTTCCGACTGAAACACAAAACCCGGCGCGACCTGCGTACCATGACTCTGGGTCTGACCAACGGCAGCCTGCTGCTGATGGAAGGAACCACCCAGCAGTTCTGGAAACATGCCGTCGAAAAAAGCCGCATCGCCACCGGTGCCAGGATCAACCTGACGTTTCGCCAGTTGGTAAGATCCGCGCCGCCGAACCCACGCCAGCGCACGCAGATACCTGACCAGCCTGTGCTATAACCATCAAAATCAGCTTATAAGGACAATGCCATGAAATGGGAAGGCAATCGCGAAAGCGACAACGTCGAAGACTTGCGCGGTGACGACGACGGTGGCGGTGGCGGTGGTGGCGGTTTTGGTTTAGGTGGCCGTTCGATCGGGATCGGTACCATCGTAATCGCACTGGCCGGCTCGTATTTTTTAGGTATCAATCCGCTGACCATCATCAGCCTCCTGAGTGGCGGCAGCGCGCCGGTGGCGCCTGTGCAGCACGCGCCTGCACGTACCACCGCTGGCAACGATCCCGCCGTACACTTCGTCAAAGTGGTGCTGGCCGATACCGAGGACGTCTGGACCCAATTGTTTCGCGCCCAGAATGCCAATTATGTCCCCCCTAAACTAGTACTGTTTAGCGGCAGTACGGCCACCAGTTGCGGCAGAGGTCAAAGCGCGACCGGGCCTTTCTATTGCCCCGCCGATCAAAAAGTGTATATCGACCTTAGTTTTTATCAGTTGATGCGCGAGCGTTTTCATGTAAATGGCGAGTTCGCGCAGGCCTACGTGATCGCCCACGAAGTCGGCCACCATGTGCAGAACCTGATGGGGATTTCCAGCAAGGTCGATCAGGCGCGGCAACGCGCCTCGCAGGTGCAATCGAATGCGTTGTCGGTACGACTGGAATTGCAGGCAGACTGTTTCGCCGGCGTCTGGGCGTACCATGCCAACGAGGCACGCGGGATTCTCGAGAACGGCGACGTCGAGACCGCACTCAATGCCGCCACCGCAATCGGCGACGACGCCTTGCAGCAGCAGGCGCGCGGACGGGTGGTACCGGACTCGTTCACACACGGCAGTTCGGCACAGCGCGTGCGCTGGTTCAAACGCGGCATATCGACCGGGCTGGTGAGTGAATGCGATACCTTCAAGGCAGCATCGTTGTAGCGGCGCCGGCGCGGCGATGGCGGCGCGAGCCATAGGCTTTTCGTACGCGATCCTGCACTGGCACGGCTCGGCACGCCATGCGCGTGCCACGTTGCTACCCCGATCTGCCCGGGGATGACCCTGCCACTTCGCCCACTTGCCTGCTAAATAGGAGTTCGTGCAAACGGGTCGGTGAGTTCGAACCTCACGCTCTTCGCCAATTAGTAAATCGTATCCCGGCGAGTATTCAGTGATGCCCGGTGGCTTGGCTTCCTCAACATGGGGAGGCGCAAATTCCGGCATATGCGAAATGAGGAGCCCCGCGTCGAGCAGATCGCGAACGATTCTTGCCCGTAGAAGGTCGCAACGTTTTTTTCAGGATCCCGGCCCGGTGCGCCGTAGCTCATCCATTACTTAAAATTAAACGAAGAGGCCGGGGTCCGGAGTTTTTTTCGTGGCCATTCTGCCAATTGTTGACACCACGATTTGTTGGAGTTTAAGGGCGTTGTCCATTACCGAGGCGCGAATCACTGCTGCAGGCCAAAAGTCGTTTTCGTCGTTAGTGACGCGAACCGGATGCACATCGTCTGCCACCGTTTCTCAGCGTCCATTCACAGTACGCCATGAGGTGCGACAACTCCCGCTACGTGCGACCGTCGCAGTATCTTGGACTGCAATCGAACTGACCACGCTCCAGTACCGGCCTAACGCGAACAAGATGTGCCACTGTTCAGCTCTTGCAAATGCCATCCGGATCAGCCAGGCCGGCCGGCCGTGGCCAGGTTGCAGGGCGGCTTTGGACTTTGCTACTGTTTGCGCCAGTGGTCTCTTCGTACAACACAAACACAATATATCAATAAGTTATTTATAAAGATTCAATATTTCGTTCCATTTTCTCGTAAATTGGTTAAAATAATATGTTGTCTCTTGGTTATAACGGGAAGAGGGGTTCCCCACGGTTCGATCTGGCGATCTTGACGGAAATCGGGCTCGACACGCAGCCGGATACCTGCAGACAAATCCAGCGAATCAAACCGACCGGACGGCGCCGGTTCGAGTTCGCTGTGGCACGCGTTCAGACGCTGTGTCGCACTTCGCCGCAAAGTCACCACGCGCATCTCAACATATTTTCGATGGAATACTTATGTCTACCAAAGTTGCAGAAGAATCGCCGGTATCAGCCAACAAAGCACGGGTCGTAGTCTCCGCTCGTGAAGGGATCATTGAAATCGAAGGCAGCGAACTGTTCGTGTCGGATCAACTGTCTCGCCTCAAAACCGTCATTTGCCAAGTCGTTGCGAGCAGTTCAAAATGGCGCTCCGGCAATGATCCGTCGGCGCCGCAGGCCCCACCAGCGCGCTATTCGTATGGCTCAGGAGCGCCTCAGGCGCTCGAAAAATTCACCCATCTATACACCCATGCCAACGGCAAAGTGCGCTTACTAAAAGATTTGCCGGGTACCAACATGGCCAATAAAACGGTCAATGCGGCACTGCTCGTGGCGCACGCGAATGCACTGATGGGGGCAGAACAAACCACGTTCGATACGATTCGTTCCGTGTGCAAGGAACAGGCTTGTCACGATTCGAATAATTTCTCCGCGACGCTAAAGCGCGAGAA
>JAYVEF010000133.1:0-13492 GCA_043748965.1 Burkholderiales bacterium | reverse complement strand
CAATTTCAGGCACACGACAGCTTGCCGCGCTCGTGGCACACGCCGTCAAAACCCGCGAGAAGGGCAAAGACCCGGCCACTCGTACCTTTCAGGCTATACGGATTTTCATCAATCAAGAGCTTGAAGAACTCGAAATAGGCTTGCAGCAGGCGTATGCCCGGCTGGCGCCTCACGGCCGACTGGTGGTGCTCAGTTTTCATTCGCTGGAAGACCGTATCGTCAAGCGCTTCATGGCGTCCAAGGCGCACTTGCCACAGCCGGACCGGCGTCTGCCGATTCGGGCGGTCGATCTGCCCCAGCCGGAGATGGTCTTGATCTCGAAAGCCAAGCCGTCCATTGAAGAAATTCAGGCCAATCCGCGCGCCCGTTCAGCCGTCATGCGCGTAGCTGAACGCGTCGCCGGCGGGGTATCGCAATGAGCGGGCGCCTGAATTTGCTGATGACTACAGTATTGGTGCTGTGCGCGCTGTCGCTGGTCAACGCGCAGTATCAGGCGCGCCAGTTGTTCATCGAGCTCGAACGGGCCCAGGCGCTGGCGCGACAACTCGACATTGAATGGGCGCAGTTGCAGCTCGATCAATCGACGCTAGGCAAACACGCCCGCATCGAAGCCAACGCCCGGCGCGACCTGAACATGGTGGCACTGACGCCGGCGCGCATTGAGTATCTGACAGCGGAGGCCCGATGAGTCGTTCGCCCAATCGCAGCAGCGCCGCAGCCGCGCGCGTGGCGGCCGCGCGCGGGGTGCCGTTTTCTGCCAGTCCGGTGCTGGCGCTAAAACTGTCGGTATGGCGTTCGCGGATTGTGCTGTTCACGCTGTTCGTGGCGTTCTGCACACTGGCTGGACGGGCGCTATGGTTGCAGGGCATTTCTACCGAATTTCTGCAGAAGCAGGGCGAATCGCGCTATGCGCGGACACTTGAATTACCCGCCACGCGTGGAAAAATCACCGACCGCAACGGTCAGGTGCTCGCTTCGTCGGTGCCGGTGAAAGCGATCTGGGCGATCCCCGATGATGTCCAGAGCGCACCGGAAGCCCAGCTGCATCAATTGGCCAAGCTGCTCGAAATGAGCGACGCCGAACTCCATCACAAGCTCGATTCTGACCGCAATTTTGTCTACCTCAAGCGTCAGGTTGAAAAAGAAGTCAGCGATAAAATCGCCGCCCTGAACATTGCCGGTATCGAAACCCGCAAGGAATACAAGCGCTTCTATCCGGAGGGCGACGTGATGGCACACGTCGTCGGTTTCACCAATGTCGAAGACGCCGGTCAGGATGGTATGGAACTGTCATCGCAAAAAAATCTGGCCGGCATGACGGGTAGCCGGCGCGTCATCAAGGACCGGCTGGGCCGTATCGTCGAAGACATCGGCGCGGTGCGCGAGCCGCACGATGGCCATGATCTGACCCTGTCGATCGACAGCAAGATTCAGTACATCGCGTACACGCAACTTAAAGAAGCCGTGGAAAAATCCAAGGCCAAGGCCGGTGGCATCGTTGTGCTGGATGTAAAAACCGGCGAAGTGCTGGCGCTGGTGAATATGCCGACCTACAATCCGAACAACCGCTCGATTTTGACCGGTGCACAGTTACGCAATCGCGTAATGACCGACACGTTCGAGCCCGGTTCGACCCTGAAACCCTTTACGATTGCGCTGGCGCTGGAAACCAAACGCGTCAACCCCGAATCGACTTTTCAGACCTCGCCTGGCACCATGACGATTGGTACCGCGACGATCCATGATTCACACGCGCATGGTTTGCTGAGCGTGGCGCAAATCATTCAAAAATCGTCCAACATCGGTACCGCCAAAATCGCGTTGCAAATGCGGCCGCAGGAAATGTGGGAAATGTTCACCACCGTCGGCTTTGGCCAGCAGCCAAAGATTGGTTTTCCGGGTGCAGTGGCGGGACGGGTACGTTCTTTCAAATCGTGGCGGCCGATCGAGCAGGCCACCATGAGCTACGGTCACGGGATTTCGGTATCGCTGATTCAGCTGGCGCGCTCTTATACAATTTTTAGTGGCAATGGCAATCTGATCCCGCTGTCGTTTGCCAAGGTCGACACGCCGCCGGTCGGCCAGCACGTAATTTCGGAAAAAACCGCCGCGCAGATACGCGCCATGCTGGAAACCGTGGTCAGCCCCGAAGGCACCGCGCCGAAAGCTCAGGTACCTGGTTACCGCGTGGGTGGCAAGACCGGCACCGCGTTAAAAGTTGTGGGCGGCAAATACGTGAACAAATATGTTGCTTCTTTCGTCGGTATCGCACCGATGTCGAACCCGCGCATCATCATCGCGGTGATGATCGACGAGCCGATCGCTCACGGGCACTTTGGCGGCGATATCGCGGCGCCTGTATTTGCCGCCGTCACCGCCAGCACGCTGCGTGCGATGAATGTTGCTCCGGACTCTTCGGTGACCAATATCGTGATCCCTGACAACCCGCTGCAGGAGAGTCTATGACTATGGCGCCCGAGCAGATCGTCACCTGGTTACGTCAGCAGGCACCAAGCGCCGAGCTATCTTCCGACTCACGCAGCGTTGGTCCGGGTGACGTGTTTTTTGCTTATCCTGGCGAGGCAGCCGATGGTCGCGCCTATATTGCCGATGCGGTTAGCCGCGGTATAGCGGCAATCGTGTATGAAGCGGCGGATTTCAGCGGAAACCGGCAACACGACGTGCCATCGATGGCAGTCACCGGGTTAAAACAGCAGGTCGGGCTGATTGCCAGTCTGTGGTACGAACAGGCAGATGCAGCGATGCTGTCGGTGGCCATTACCGGCACCAACGGCAAGACCTCCTGCAGTCAATGGCTGGCCAGCGCACTGTCGCGCCTGGCCGGACCGGCAGCCGTGATCGGTACTCTCGGCACGGGACTGTACCGGCGCGGTGTCATCGACGACCTGGCTGAAACCGGTTACACCACGCCTGACGCGGTTCTGCTGCAGCGCCGTGTGCGTGACTTGCGCGACGCGGGCGCGACCGCGCTGGCAATCGAGGCGTCGTCAATCGGACTCCATCAGGGGCGCCTGAACGGCCTGCATGTCGACGTAGCGTTGTTTACCAATCTGACGCGTGATCATCTGGATTATCACGGCGACATGGCATCGTACGAGGCCGCCAAAACAGCCCTTTTCGGCTGGGCCGGATTGCGTAGCGCGGTGCTGAATCTGGACGATCCGGCCGGCTTGAGGTTGTGCGCACTGTTGCAGAATAAGGCGCCGGAGATTGCGCTGACCGGCTATTCGCTGTATCCACCGCCGCTCGCCGGACTGAGGACGTTGGTTGCGAGCGACCTGCGCACCAGTCATGCGGGCACCACCTTCACCCTGACAATCGGTGACGTCGTAGCGCCGGTCAAGACGCAACTGGTGGGCGACTTCAACGTGAGTAACGTGCTGGGCATTATTGGCGTGCTGCTTGCCAGTGGTTATGACTTGGGCGCGGTGATCGAGGTGGTCGCAGAACTGAACGCGGTGCCGGGCCGGATGCAGCAGTTTGGCGGGCAGGACGCACCACTGGTCGTGATCGACTATGCCCACACCCCCGATGCGCTGGAAAAGACCTTGACCACGCTGCGCTGCGTCGCGCATCAGCGCAATGGTAGCTTGTGGTGCGTCTTTGGCTGCGGTGGTGATCGGGATCCGGGCAAACGGCCGCAAATGGGTGCAGTGGCAATGCTGGCAGAACAGATCATCATCACCAGCGATAACCCGCGCAACGAAGTGCCGTCTTCGATTATCGCGCAGGTGCTCGCTGGCGTTGATCGCAGCGATAGTGCCCGCGCCGCGCCGGTAGTGATCGAAGACCGCGCAGCGGCGATTTTGTGGGCGGTACGGCATGCTGGCAAACACGACGTCATCCTGCTGGCTGGCAAAGGGCATGAAAGCTATCAGGAAATCCGCGGCAGAAAGCTGCCGTTTCTAGACGCTGATCACGCCGCGCTGGCGCTGGCTACACGCGCCACTACCAAGGGACATGCAGCATGAAGTCATCGCTGTTCGATTTGAAACCGTGGATTGCCGGCGCGAGCGCGGAACGTGATGCGGCGTTCGATGGTATCTCGACCGATAGCCGGACGGCGTCTGCCGGTAGTCTGTTCGTGGCCCTGCGCGGTGACAAATTCGATGCGCATGATTTTTTGGGCGAACTGGCCGAACGGGGTGTGGCCGCGGCGGTGGTCGACCACGTGCCGCCCGGATGCCTGCTGCCGACCTTGCTGGTGGCCGATACCCGTCTTGGCCTGGCGGCGATTGCGCGGCACTGGCGCCGACAGTTTTCGCTGCCGGTAATCGGTGTCACCGGCAGTAACGGTAAAACCACCGTCAAGGAAATGCTGGCGTCGATTCTGACTGCCGCTGTCGGCACCGAACACTTTTTGTCCACCCGCGGCAATCTGAATAATGAGATCGGGGTACCGCTGACGGTATTGCGCCTGCATCAGGGCTGCCGGGCAGCCGTGATCGAACTCGGTATGAATCATCCTGGCGAAATCGCCACGCTAGCCGCGATCGCGCAGCCGACGCTGGGGCTGGTAAATAATGCCCAGCGCGAGCACCAGGAATTCATGGTCAGCGTGGAAGCCGTCGCGCGTGAAAACGGTGCCGTCATCAGTGCCTTGCCGTCCAACGGTATCGCGGTGTTTCCGGCCGACGATCCCTATACCACTCTGTGGCGCGAGTGTGCGACCGCTGTCGGCCAGCGCAAGGTGATGACGTTCGGTCTGACCGATGACGCCGATGTGCGCTGCGACTTTCAGAGCCACGATTTTGGTAGCGCCTTGCAAGTGCGCGCAGGCGTTCTCAGCTTCGACGTACAGATTGCAGCGGCAGGTCAGCACAGCGTGCGCAATGCGCTGGCCGCAATCGCCTGTGCGCTATCGATCGGGATCGGTACCGAGGCAATCGTGCGAGGTCTGGAAGCCTTCGCGCCGGTGAGCGGTCGGCTGCAACGCAAGCGCGCGATCAACGGTGCGCAACTGATCGACGACACTTATAACGCCAATCCGGATTCGGTACGCGCCGCCATCGACGTACTGGCACAAGCGCCGGTACCGCGCATGCTGGTGCTGGGCGACATGGGCGAAGTCGGTAGCGATGGTCGCCAGTACCACGAAGAAGTCGGTGCCTACGCGCGTGGTCGCGGTATTCAGCGCTTGCTGACGATGGGCGAACTCGCGCAGTTCAGCGCCAGCGCGTTCGGTGCGCATGCCAGACATTTCAACGATATCGATGCACTCAACGGTGCCATCGATCTGTTTGTCACCCCCGATACGACCGTGCTGGTGAAGGGCTCGCGCTTCATGAAAATGGAACGTGTAGTTCAGCATCTGCAGGCACAACCTACACAGGACGCGCACTGACATGCTGCTTTGGCTCGCACAATATTTTCAGCAAGACCTAGGACCACTGCGGGTCTTTAATTTCATTACTTTTCGGGCCGCGTTCGCGACCATGACGGCGCTGGCGATCGGTCTGATTTCCGGGCCCGGCGTGATTCGCATGCTGGCGCACCTGAAAGTGGGCCAGTCGGTGCGCAGCGATGGTCCGCAGACGCATTTGATCAAGAGCGGTACGCCGACCATGGGCGGCGCGCTGATATTGATTTCAATCGGTATCGCGACGCTGCTGTGGGCTGACTGGAGCAACCGTTTTATCTGGCCCGTATTGGTCGTGACGCTCGGTTTTGGCGCGGTAGGGTGGGTCGATGACTATCGAAAAGTGGTCTATAAGAATCCGAACGGCATGCGTTCGCGCGAAAAGTATTTCTGGCAATCGTTGATCGGCATCCTGGCGGCGCTGTATCTGGCGTTTTCGGTGTCGGCGCCGACCAATTCCAAAGTATGGGAATTGTTTTTAGCATGGGTCCAATCGGGTTTTAACCTGGACCTGCCACCCAAAGCCGATCTGATCGTACCGTTCTTCAAGACCATCAGTTATCCGCTCGGGGTTTGGGGTTTTATCGCGCTGACGTATTTTGTGATTGTCGGGACCAGTAATGCGGTCAATCTGACCGACGGCCTGGACGGACTGGCGATCATGCCCACCGTAATGGTCGGCATAGCCTTAGGCATCTTTGCGTACCTGACAGGAAACGCTGCGTATTCAAAATATCTGTTTATCCCGCACATACCGGGTGCCGGCGAACTCCTGATTTTTTGTGGGGCCATGGCAGGTGCCGGGTTAGCCTTTTTATGGTTCAACGCTCATCCGGCACAAGTGTTCATGGGCGATGTCGGCGCACTGGCGTTAGGTGGCGCGCTGGGCACCATCGCCGTTATCGTCCGACAGGAAATCGTGCTGTTCATCATGGGCGGTATCTTCGTGGTCGAGACGTTGTCGGTGATGCTGCAGGTGGTGTATTTCAAGTACACCAAGAAACGTTTCGGGATCGGGCGGCGGATCTTGCTGATGGCACCGCTGCACCATCATTTTGAACAAAAGGGCTGGAAAGAAACCCAGGTCGTTGTGAGATTCTGGATCATCACGATGATGCTGGTGCTGTTTGGATTATCGACACTGAAGCTGCGTTGAACATTGAAAACTGACCTATATTCATGAAGCGTCCATGATTTACGCAGACAAACAGGTGCTGGTGCTTGGGCTCGGTGAGTCCGGTCTGGCCATGGCGTTGTGGCTGGCGCGGTGTGGTGCCAGGGTGCGCGTGGCCGATACCCGCGCCACCCCTGAGCGCCTGGCTGCCTTGCTGGCAACGGTACCGCTAGCGTCGTTCCGCGCCGGCGCATTCACCAGCGAATTGCTGGACGAAATTGATTTCGTAGCAGTCAGTCCTGGCCTCGCACCGCATCGCGAACTAGTTGACATCGTCGCTGGTTGCGCCGCGCGCGACATACCGTTGTGGGGTGAAATCGAACTCTTTGCGCAGGCGCTGGCGACGCTGCGCGAGCAATCCGGCTACGCGCCCAAAGTGATCGCCATCACCGGCACCAACGGCAAGACCACGGTGACCAGCATGACCGGATTGCTGTGCCAGCGCACCGGCATGACGGTACAGGTTGCTGGCAACATCAGCCCGGCCGCACTCGAAGTTTTGCGTACCGCAATCGAGGCCGATAGGTTGCCGCAGATCTGGGTTCTGGAACTGTCGAGTTTTCAGCTGCACACCACCCACAGTCTGCAGGCCGATGTTGCAACAGTCCTGAACATCACGCAGGATCATCTGGATTGGCATGGCGATATGGCATCCTACAGCGCTGACAAGGCACGTATTTTTGGCGCCAATACGATCCATGTACTTAACCGTGATGATGTTGCTGTCATGCAGATGGCGTCGTCTCTTGCGCCAATGATTACTTTCGGCGGCGACGTGGCGCAGCAGCCGGGCTGTTTTGGTCTGGTCAACGATAACGGCATGACGTGGTTGGCGCAGGCTGTGCCGGCTGAAGAAGTCGAAAAGAAACGCAGCAAGAAGGCCGCGACCGAAGCAGTGGCGGTGTCGACGCAGCGCCTGATGCCGGCTGACGCGCTCAAAATTCGTGGCCGGCACAATGCCGTCAACGCCCTCGCTGCACTTGCGCTTTGCCGCGCTATCGGCTTGCCGCTGGCACCGTTGCTACACGCTTTGCGTGATTATCACGGTGAGCCGCATCGGGTTGAACTGGTGGCGACGATCACTGATGTCGCATATTACGACGACAGCAAGGGCACCAATGTCGGCGCCACCGTGGCTGCACTGAACGGGATTGGTGCACAACAACGCAGCCTGTCGTCGCGACTGGTTTTGATCGCAGGCGGTGACGGCAAGGGACAGGATTTTAGCCCGTTGCGCCAACCGGTCAGCAGCTATGTGCGGGCAGTATTGCTGATCGGAAAAGATGGGCCCACCTTGCGTGCGGCCTTGGCCGGTACGTCGGCAGAACTGATCGACTGCATGACCCTCGAACAGGCGGTCGAGCGTGCTGCCGCATTGGCGGGGCCAGGTGACTCGGTGTTGCTGTCCCCGGCCTGCGCGAGTCTGGATATGTACCGTAACTACCTACATCGTGCGGAGGTGTTTGTGGCTGCAGTGCGCGAGTTGGCTCTGTCGCGCGGCGAGGTGATGGCATGAAGTCCGCCATGTCCGGTTTCGGCAGCTCGCACAAAAGTGAATCGCGCCTGCAGCGATCAGTGATGATGGATTACGATCAGCCGTTGGTGTGGGTCGTGCTGTTGCTGATGCTGTTCGGTATGGTGATGGTGTATTCGGCCTCGATTTCGCTGCCGGACTCGCCCAAGTATGCGCATTACAAAAACGCGCATTTTTTGCTACGCCAGGGGATGTTCATCGCGGTCTCGCTGGTGGCAGGATTGCTGACGTTTCGGGTACGCATCGAAGACTGGCAAAAGCTCGCGCCCTACCTGTTTGTCGGCACCCTTATTCTACTCGTGCTGGTGCTTGTGCCGGGCATCGGCAAAGGCGTCAATGGGGCCAAACGATGGCTGTCATTCAAGGTCTTCAATCTGCAACCGTCCGAACTGATGAAGCTGTTCGTGGTGCTGTATGCAGCGGACTATACGGTACGCAAGCAGCAGTTCATGCACAAGCTGACCAAGGGGTTTTTACCGATGGCGGGCGCGGTCGGCTGTGTCGGATTATTGCTCCTGCTGGAGCCGGATCTGGGTGCCTTTGGGGTGATCGTCTGTATCGCCATGGGGATCCTGTTTCTAGGCGGCATAAACGGCGTCTGGTTCGGCGGCATCGGCGTCACGCTGGTGGCAACGTTCAGTCTGGTGATCATGCTGTCGCCATGGCGGCGCGAGCGCATTTTTGCCTATCTGCACCCGTGGCAGGAAGAAAACGCCCTTGGTAAAGCCTATCAGCTGTCGCACTCCCTGATCGCATTCGGACGTGGCGAACTATTCGGGGTCGGGCTCGGTGGCAGCGTTGAAAAACTGCACTACCTGCCCGAAGCCCACACCGACTTTTTGCTGGCCGTGATCGGTGAAGAGCTGGGATTTGTCGGGGTACTGGTGGTGGTGATGCTGTTCTACTGGGTTATCAAGCGCGCCTTCGATATCGGCCGTCAGGCAATCGCCATCGATTTGACGTTTGCCGGGCTGACTGCCAAAGGCATCGGCATCTGGATCGGCGTGCAGACATTCATCAACATGGGCGTCAACCTCGGTCTGCTACCGACCAAAGGTTTGACGCTGCCCTTAATGAGCTACGGTGGCTCGGGAGTACTGATCAACTGCATCGGTCTGGCAATTTTGCTGCGAATCGATTTCGAAAACCGACTGCGCATGCGTGGCGGTCGCACATGAAGAAACTACTGATCATGGCGGCCGGTACGGGCGGACATATTTTTCCTGGCCTGGCGATTGCTGCATCGATGCGCGCACGTGGCTGGCAGGTCAGCTGGCTGGGTACGGAACACGGCATGGAAGGCAAGCTGGTGCCGCCCCATGGCATCGACATGGACCGCATCAACTTTACGGGATTGCGCGGCAAAGGCTGGCGCCACAGCATGCGCGGGGTCCTCAAACTGATCGCTGCTTTTGTCGCGTGCTGGCGGATTATGGGGTACCGCAAGCCTGATGTGGCGCTCGGCATGGGCGGCTACGTGACCGTGCCCGGTGGCGTCGCCGCGAAGCTGCGGGGGGTGCCGCTGGTGCTGGTCAATGCCGACGCAGCATTACTGCTGTCGAACCGCACGCTGGTGCCGCTATCGCGCCGTGTGCTGTTTGGCTTTCCTGCCGATTTTGGTCGCGCCGCAGGTAAGGCGGCTGTCACGGGTAACCCGGTACGCGCTGAAATTTTGCAGTTACCGGCCCCGGCCGACCGTTACGCTGGACGTACCGGGCCGCTACAGTTACTGGTAGTGGGCGGCAGCCTCGGTGCCAGCGTGCTGAACCAGACGGTACCGGCCGCGCTGGCCTTGATCCCATCCGCTCAGCGGCCACGCGTGACCCACCAATCCGGCCAGCAGCATGTCGATGGTTTGCGCGCTGCCTATTCGGCGGCCGGCGTCGACGCCGAGGTGCTGGCCTTTATTGACGACATGCCACAGCGGTATGCCAGCGCCGATCTGGTGGTCTGCCGTTCCGGTGCAATCACGGTGTCCGAGCTGACCGCCGCTGGCGTTGCCAGTGTTCTGGTGCCGCTACTTGCATCGACCACGACACATCAACGCGACAACGCACGCTGGATGGCCAACCAGCATGCCGCGACGCATCTGCCCCAAGCCGAGCTGACGCCGGCCCGATTGGCAGAGCTTTTGCGCAACACCAGCCGCGCACAGTGCCTCGGCATGGCACAGGCGGCGTATGACAATGGCCGGCGAGATGCCAACGAAGTGATTGCCAGCATCCTCGAAGAACTTGTACGGAACTGACCGACCACCATGAAACATAAAGTCAAAAACATTCATTTCGTCGGTATTGGCGGTAGCGGCATGAGCGGCATTGCCGAAGTGCTGCTCAATCTCGGCTACACGATTTCGGGGTCGGACCTGGGCAGCAACGCCGCTACCAGACGGCTCGCCGCACTCGGCGCCTGCGTCAGGCTGGGTCACGCAGCTACCAATGTCGGCAAGGCCGATGCCATCGTGACGTCTACCGCGGTGAAGGACGATAATCCGGAAGTTATCGCTGCGCGCGAGCGACATATTCCGATCGTGCCGCGTGCCATGATGCTGGCCGAATTGATGCGTTTGAAGAGCGGCATCGCCATCGCCGGCACCCACGGCAAGACCACGACCACCAGTCTGGTCGCCAGCATACTGGCGCAGGGCGGGCTCGATCCGACCTTTGTCATCGGCGGGCGTTTGAACAGCGCCGGTGCCAACGCCAAACTTGGGTCGGGCGACTTTATCGTGGCCGAAGCTGACGAGTCGGACGCATCATTTTTGAACCTGTCGCCGGTCATCGAAGTGATTACCAATATCGATGCCGACCATATGGAAACCTACGATCACGATTTCGGCAAGCTGAAATCGGCGTTCGTCGAATTTACCCAGCGACTGCCGTTTTATGGGGTCGCAGTGCTGTGTCTGGACGATCCGCACGTGCGTGAAATCATGCCGCGTATCGCCAAGCCGATCATCACCTATGGCTTCCACAAGGACGCACAGGTGCGGGCAATCGGTGCACGGCCGGTCGATGGACACATGTTTTTTACGGTGATTCAGGACGGCTATCCGGCGATGGCGATCAGCCTGAATCAACCGGGCATGCATAACGTGCAAAACGCCTGCGCCGCAATTACGATTGCGCGCGAGCTCGGCGTTGCCGATAGCGATACCCAGCGCGCACTGACCGACTTCAACGGTGTGGGTCGGCGCTTTACGCGCTACGGCGAAATCGCGTTCAGCGATGCGGCCGGCATACCCGGCGGCACCTTTGCGCTGGTTGACGATTACGGCCACCATCCGGTAGAAACCGCTGCCACTCTGGCGGCCGCGCGCGGTGCCTATCCGGGGCGACGACTGGTACTGGCGTTTCAGCCACATCGTTACACCCGCACCCGCGATCTGTTCGAAGACTTTGTCAAGGTGCTGTCGACCACCGACGCGCTGGTGCTGGCCGAAGTGTATGCCGCGGGTGAGCAGCCGATTGTGGCCGCAGACGGGCGCGCACTGGCGCATGCGTTACGGGTCGCTGGCAAAGTCGATCCGGTATTCGTCGAAGACATCGGCGACATGCAGCAAACCATCATGACGATGGTCCGGAACGGCGACGTGGTGATCGTCATGGGCGCCGGGTCAATCAGCGGTGTGCCGGCAAAACTGGCACAGCAGTCGAATCAGGAAAAAGCATGACTACACCTCTCACTCCCCAGCAATTTGGCAAGGTCGGCGTGTTGCTCGGCGGCAGGTCGGCCGAGCGCGAAGTCTCGCTGATGTCGGGTAACGGTGTACTCGCCGCCTTGAAGAGCAAAGGCTTCGACGTGCACGGCTTTGATCCCGCCGAACGCTCGATGGCCGCGCTGGCGGCCGAAAAATTCGATCGCGTCTTTATCGCACTGCACGGCCGATACGGCGAAGACGGCACCCTGCAGGGTGCGCTCGAACAATTGAATATTCCCTACACCGGTTCGGGCGTGATGGCGTGTGCGATCGCGATGGACAAAGTGATGACCAAACGTATCTGGCTGACGCATGACCTGCCGACGCCACGCTTTTTGGTACTGGACGGTGATACGCCGCCTGCGGTCCTGCGCACCGTGCCCGATCAGCTTGGTTTGCCGCTGATGCTGAAGGCCCCGCACGAGGGTTCGACCATCGGCATCAGCAAGGTAGTCGGCTACTCCGATATGCGCGATGGCTTTGCGTTGTGCGCCAAATATGACAGCGTCGTGTTGGCCGAAGAATTCATCGACGGCCGCGAAGTCAGCGTGCCAGTGCGAGGTAGTGGACGCAGCGCGCGCGCGCTGCCCATCGTTGAAATCGTGGCACCTGGCGGTAACTACGATTACGAGCACAAGTACTTCAGTAACGACACCAAATATTTGTGCCCTGCGCCGCTGGATGCGGTGGCTACGGCGCAACTGCAGGATTTGGCTGTCCGCGCCTTCAATGCGCTCGGCTGCAGCGGTTGGGCGCGCGTCGATATCATGCTGCGCGCCCCTGACAACGCGCCGTTTCTACTTGAAATCAATACCTCGCCCGGTATGACCGGCCATTCGCTGGTGCCGATCGCAGCTAAGGCAGCGGGTTTGTCGTATGAGGACGTGTGCGTGGATATTTTGCAGTCAGCCAAGCTGAACGCCGGGCCAGCGGCCTGAACCGGAACGACTAGGACACCATGTGGCATGACATCAAAACCATGAACGCAACATCGAGCGCACTGCTCGGTGCGTTCACGCTCGCGCTGTTGGCGGCCGGGATCTGGTGGCTGGCGCAACGGCCGATGTTTTCGCTGCAGGTGATCCGCATCGAAAGCGTAGCTGAGACGCCACTGCTGCATGTCAATCCGCTGACAATCAAAAGCGCGGCCCTACCACGGATCCGCGGGAATTTTTTCACGGCCAACCTGGAAACCGTACGGCAGGCTTTTGAAGCCGTCCCCTGGGTACGCAAAGCGACTGTACGACGCGAATGGCCGAATCGACTGGTGGTCACGCTAGAGGAGCACCAGCCACTCGGCACCTGGGGTGATGAAGGTCGGCTGATCTCGGTAGTCGGCGACGTTTTCACCGCCAATCTGGCCGAAGCCGAAGAAAATGGCGAGTTGCTGGAATTCAGCGGACCACCGAGCACCGAAAAAGAAGTGGTGGAGCGCTTTGTCGAGTTACGCGCATGGTTCGCCCCGATCAGTCTGGCCCCCGAAGCCTTGACGCTGTCGAGTCGCTACGCCTGGTCGGTCAAGTTGAACAACGGCATGACCGTCGAACTCGGTCGCGAACAAACCCGCACCACCGTCAAAGAGCGCGTAGCGCGACTGGTGAGTATTTATCCGCAACTGGTCGCGCGTCTGCAAAATCGAATCGAGAGCGTCGACATGCGCTATCCGAACGGTCTGGCGCTGAAGGCCAGCGGCATCGTGTTCGT
>JAYVEF010000132.1:0-4348 GCA_043748965.1 Burkholderiales bacterium | reverse complement strand
GCCCGACAGTGAGCGTCACCGGAGCGCAGGGTTCTGGAATTTTGAGATCGATGGTCGAAGCCAACTGCATGATCGTGCTACACGACGCACAAGGACAGGTCGCTGCCGGCGATCTGGTTGATGTGCTGCTGTTCGACGGACTGACCTGAATCCAACGGCGCTGGCGCAGTCTACGACCGGGCGGGTCGACCCGCCCGCCGAGCAGCTCCAGCGCTTGCAACAGCATGTCATGGGCGTTGTCGAGGCGCCCCAGGTGGCGCAAAATCCCCGTCGTCTGCATCAGACTGTTGCCAATGCATATGGGCCAGCCAGTCCGCCGCGCTGCCGACGAACCGCGCTTCATCCATTCGAACGCAGTCTGGTGATCGTTCAGATTACCGAATGCTCCACCGCTATTGCAAGCATTAATAATCGCACGTTGCAATTGCCCGGTCTCATTGGCAACATCGTACATCGGCAGACGATACGCTAGCGACTTGGCGAAGTCACCCACCTGAAACGCCAGCAGCGCCCTGAAAACATAAATCCACGCCACCAGGCCAGGATGCAATGTGCTGACATCCGGATCGAAACGCTGGCTCCAGCGTTCATGCGCATCGTGCAGATTTCTGAACACCGCGCAACGTGTCACCTGCGCGGTACGCCTGCACACCGGAGCGCTCAAGCTCGGCGTCGCGATTATCCGGTTTCCCGAGCTCCACCATCAACAGTGAGAGCAGTCAGTGCGCATCCGCGCGCCCCGTCGCATCATCGGTCGTTTCAAACAGCGTCAGTGCTGCCCGTGCAATTTGCTCCGCCGCGTCAAACTGGGCAAATAGCCATTTAGCTTACCCTTCGGTCAGCAGCAGCGTGGCAGCCGTCTGATCGCGCTCGCGTTCGGTCAGCGTCACCGTCGCCATCAAGTTGCGCGTCTCGGCGACCAGTGCGGCGGCGCGCAACGTATCGCGCTGGCGCAGGTGCCAGGCGAGTTGTCGCACCAGCGGTAGCCGCGCCGGGCCATGCGTCGCAGAGCATGGCGTCGAGTTCCCGTACTTCCGCATTGGTTATCTGGATCTTCATGACTGGCGCCGACGGCTCATCGCCTAAACCGTAACATCCCTTGCTTAAAGCTGGTCGTCTGGCGCACCGATGTCGACACCCAGCAACTGTTGCGCAGCATCGCTCGGCAGAGCTTCCACCGACTTCAGCTTACGCGCCATTTGGCGGCTACGGACCTCGGCACTTTCAATATTTTTTGCCGCGCGTTCCAGCGCCACCCGCGTCGCCGACAGCACGTCACCGAATTTGCCGAATTCGGTTTTAACAGCCCCCAGCACCTGCCAGACTTCCGACGAGCGTTGCTCAAGTGCGAGTGTGCGAAAGCCCATCTGCAAACTGTTCAGCAGCGCCGACAGGGTCGACGGTCCCGCAATACTGACGCGATGCACGCGCTGCAGTTCGTCGGATAGGCCAGGACGACGGATGACTTCGGCGTACAGCCCTTCGGTCGGCAGGAACAGGATTGCAAAATCAGTAGTCAGAGGTGGCGACAAATATTTTTCCGCAATAGTTTTAGCCTCACCGCGAATCGCCCTTTCTAGTTCACGCCCAGCCGTCGCGACACCTTCAGTATCGGCGCGCTCGGCTGCATCGACCAGCCGTTCATACTGCTCTTTCGGAAATTTGGCATCAATCGGCATCCAGACCGGCGTCACACCGTGGTCCTGGCCCGGCAGCTTGATAGCAAATTCAACGCGTTCACCGGTACCCGGAACGGTCTCTACGTTCTTGGCATATTGATCGGCGGTCAGTACCTGTTCAAGCAGCATTTCGAGTTGCACCTCGCCCCACGTGCCACGCGTCTTGACGTTGGTCAGCACACGTTTCAGGTCTCCCACACCGATCGCCAGTTGCTGCATTTCGCCTAAGCCCTGATGAACTTTTTCCAGACGGTCCGACACCAGTTTGAACGATTCACCGAGCCTTTGTTCCAGCGTGGCATGCAGCTTCTCATCGACGGTCTTACGCATTTCCTCCAGTCGGGCGCCATTGTCGGTTTGCAGATCCTTGATCTTTGATTCAAGCGTAGTGCGCACTTCGGCCATCCGCTGCGCGTTCGACTCGGTCAGTGTCGACAGCGTTTGATTGAGCGTGTCGGCGAAGCGCTTCATTGCCATTGCCTGTTCTTCGCGGCCGTGCAGCGCCTGCTGCGTGATTGCCTGGCGCATCGACTCGAGTTGCAAGGCGTTGACTTCGTTGAGTTTGACCAGCTGCTGCGAAAACCCGTCGATCTGGCTATTCTGCAGCGTTGCCATTGCGCTTAACTGCGCCGTAAGACTTTGCTGAAATTGCGCTAGATTGCCGGTCAGCTCCTGGCGAGTACTTTGTGCGGTGCTCTGTATCTGGGTGCGCAGTTCACGCTCGATGCGCTCGTTGGCATGATCGTGATGGCGCTGCAGTTCGCTCTGCAACGCCAGCAGCTTTGGTGTCGGATCGGCAGAGTGGGCGCGCAGCAGCGTCAGCCACTGCACGATCAACACCGCGACCAGCAAT
Source organism: Burkholderiales bacterium (assembly GCA_043748965.1). Taxonomy (GTDB): domain Bacteria; phylum Pseudomonadota; class Gammaproteobacteria; order Burkholderiales; family Burkholderiaceae_D; genus Actimicrobium. The sequence continues at coordinate 1,816 of JAYVEF010000132.1, read as the reverse complement.
ACCAGTCCAACTTGTTCGACTAGGGTCATGTCGTTTTCAATCAAAAAGAAAATTATGGGTTGGCTCAACCGTCGCGATTGCGCATCCAGTCGGCAGTTTGATAAAAAGAATTTAGCAAACGATCGCGCAGGGCTTCGTCCAGGCCAATGTCTTGCATGGCGAACGCCATACAATGTAGCCACTGGTCTCGCACCGACAGACCGATTGAATATGGCAAATGACGGGCTCGTAGTCGTGGATGACCGAACCGTTCGACGTATAGATCCGGGCCACCGCTCCATCCTGTCAGAAACCACGCAAGTTTATCGCGTGAGCCGTCGAGCGACGGCGGATGCAGCGCTCGCAAGGCGGAAAAATCCGGCTCCAGATCCATCAGGTCATAAAAGCGGTCGGCCAGTTCGCGCACCCGTGCTACACCACCGATCAGGTCGAACAGGGAAATGGCAGCAGGCGCTTCGTTGCCATCAGTAGAAACAGGATTCATGAAAAACATGATACCGCACGGCGCAAGGCCCGCGAGCGCCCGTCACGCTTCGCGCAGGGTCTGCAGTGGTGGCTGATTCAGAACAGTGCGCAGGCCAAGCCAGCCACCGACCAACGCGCAACCGGCGCCGACGGCAACGCCCGCGATCCAGACTACCGGACTGAATTGCCACGCAAAATCAAACACAAAATGCGCCAGCGACCACCCCACGGCGGCAGCGCCGCTCGCCGCCAGAAAACCAGCCAATGCGCCGACCAGACCAAACTCGATCCACTGCGCCTGGGACAGCTGCTTGCGGGTGGCGCCCAACGCGCGCAGCAGGCCGGCTTCACGGGTGCGCTCATCTTGCGATCCAGCCAGCGCGGCGTACAGTACCAGTACGCCTGACGCCAGAGTGAACAAAAATAAAAATTCAACCGCGGTCACGACCTGATCGATCACGTTTTGCACCTGCTTCAAAACAGTACCGACATCGACCACGGTCAAGTTCGGAAAATCTCGTGTCAGCTGGTTGACCAGGTCGGCGTGCTGCTCTGGCAAATGAAACGCGGTGATCCAGCTTTGCGGTGTTTGCGCCATTAACTTCGGATTCAGGATGACGTAAAAATTGACCCGCATCGAGCCCCAGTCGAGCTTGCGTAGACTGGTCACCGGGGCGCTGATGCGCTGTCCTGCGATATCGAATGTCAGCGTATCGCCGAGTTTCAGACCGAGCGTGGTAGCGAGCCCTACCTCGACTGACGCTTCGGCGCGAGTATCGTCGAACCAGCGCCCATCGGTAATCAAATTCTGAGGGGGCAACGTCGCCATGGTGGACAGATTAAATTCGCGATCAACTAGCTGTTTGGCGCGCTCGTCGCCAAACGACTTGTCGCCGATCTGACGTTGGTTAATTTGTACCAGCCGGCCGCGCACCATCGGAAACAGCTGCGGATCACGCACCGCGTTGTCGCGCAACAGCGTGGTGACGGCGTTTTTTTGTTCCGGCTGAATGTTGATCACAAACTGGTTCGGCGCATCGGCGGGGGTCGCTTGGCGCCAGGCCGCCACTAAATCACCACGCACGATCGTAAGTAACAACAGCGCCATCAAACCGAGTGCCAGCGCGACGATTTGCACCACAGTTGCGCCCGGTCGACGTTGCAGTGCGGTGATCGCGAAGCGCCAGGCAGGATGATCGATGGCGCCGCGCACCCTGCGTAACGATTTCAGACCAACCCAACCGCACAAAGCGAACAAGAGCGCTCCAGCGAGAAAACCGCCTGCAGTGATCAGGCCTAGTTTTAGATTCCCCGACTGCCACAGCAACAGCGCCAGGAATGTTGCCAGGCC
>JAYVEF010000131.1:0-4355 GCA_043748965.1 Burkholderiales bacterium | reverse complement strand
AGGGTAACTGGCCACCGTCTTGTCGGTCAGACAGGTTCGTTAGCGAACAAAGCAAAGTCGCGATCTGCACTACAATCACGACTTTGCAACCTAGAACTTCCAACGTGTCCAATCTGGTTGAACTCCGCGATCTGCACTTTTCCTATGGCGAGCGACCCATTCTGGCCGGCGTCGAAATGGATTTCCCGCGCGGTAAAGTGATTGCGGTGATGGGCGGCTCCGGTTCCGGCAAGACCACGATTTTGCGTCTGATCGGCGGCCAGTTGCGGCCCCGCTCCGGTGATGTCACGGTGGACGGGCAGCTGGTGCCTAGCTTGTCGAACACCGCGTTGTTTGCGCTGCGCCGGAAGATGGGGATGCTGTTTCAGCACGGTGCGTTATTCACCGATCTGAGCGTGTTCGAGAACGTTGCGTTTCCATTGCGCGAACATACCGACCTGCCAGAAGCGCTGATTCGCGATCTGGTGTTGCTTAAATTGCAAGCGGTGGGGTTGCGTAACGCAGCCACACTGAAGCCGTCCGAAGTGTCGGGCGGGATGGCGCGGCGCGTGGCGCTGGCACGCGCGATTGCGCTCGACCCGGAACTGATCATGTACGACGAGCCGTTTGCCGGACTGGATCCGATTTCAATGGGTGTCACTGCAAACGTGATCCGGCGGTTGAACGACGTGCTGGGCTCGACCTCGATTCTGGTGTCGCACGATGTTCACGAATCCTTCTCGATTGCCGACTATGTGTATTTTTTGTCGCAAGGACGCGTGGTTGCACATGGCACGCCAGACGAGATGCGTGCGTCGACCGACCCGTACGTGAAACAGTTTGTTCACGCCGAGGCCGATGGGCCGGTGCCTTTTCATTATCCTGGCAAAACCCTGGCAGCTGATCTCGGTCTGGGAGAGGGCAAATGATTACCAGCGCGCTGCAGGGGCTGGGTGCTGCCGTGCGCGGGTTGCTGCACAGCGTAGGTTATGCTGCACGAGCATTTTTGGCGATCCTGGTGGCCACGCCCAGCGTGCTGCGGCGGCCGCGCCTGATCACCCAGCAGATTCATTTTGTGGGTAATTATTCGCTGGTGATTATTGCCGTGTCGGGTCTCTTCGTTGGTTTCGTGCTGGGTCTGCAAGGGTATTACACGCTCAACAAGTACGGCTCTGAACAGGCGCTTGGGCTGCTGGTTGCTCTGTCGCTGGTGCGTGAGCTTGGGCCGGTGGTAACAGCGCTGCTGTTTGCTGGCCGCGCCGGCACCTCGCTGACCGCTGAAATCGGTCTGATGAAAGCCGGTGAACAATTGTCGGCGATGGAAATGATGGCAGTCGACCCGGTCGGACGCGTGCTGGCACCGCGTTTCTGGGCCGGCGTGGTTGCGATGCCGATCCTGGCCGCGATTTTTAGTGCGGTCGGAATCGTCGGCGGTTATTTGGTGGGTGTACAAATGATCGGCGTGGATGAAGGAGCGTTCTGGTCGCAGATGCAAGGCGGCGTCGATGTGTGGAAAGATATCTTGAACGGTGTTCTGAAAAGCGTGGTGTTCGGATTTGCGGTAACCTTCGTCGCCTTATTTCAAGGATATGAGGCGCAACCGACACCCGAAGGCGTCGCTCGGGCTACCACGCGGACGGTAGTGATTGCGTCTTTGCTGGTGCTGTGGCTAGATTTTTTGATGACCGCGCTGATGTTCAACTGATAGGTAACCGACGTGCAGTTATTGTTGATGGCGCCACACCGCATCACGCGCCAAAATGTTTTACTTCATACTCAAGGACCGGTCATGCAACGAAAATCAATCGATCTATGGGTCGGACTGTTCGTCCTGCTGGGTGCCGGTGCGTTGTTCTTTTTAGCGATGAAGGCTGGCAACATGAGTTCGCTGACCTTTGACAAGACCTATGTCGTCACTAGCAATTTCGATAATATTGGCGGGCTGAAGCCGCGCGCCCCGGTTAAAAGTGCCGGTGTCGTGGTTGGTAGGGTCGCCGATATTTCGTTCGATGATGTGAAGTTCCAGGCCACCGTGACGTTAAACCTGGAAAGCCGCTACAAGTTTCCGAAAGATAGTTCTGCAAAGATTCTAACTTCGGGCTTACTGGGCGAACAATATATCGGGCTGGAGCCGGGCGGTGACGTGAACCTGCTGCGGTCCGGCGATAAAATAACCATGACGCAATCGGCAATCGTGCTGGAAAATTTGATCAGTCAATTTTTGTTCAGTAAAGCTGCCGACGGGAAGGACCAAAAAAAATGAATCGCATCGCAAGAATCGCCTCGGCACTGACGCTGATCGCTGTCGTTAGCGGCTGCGCCACAGCGAATAACCGGAACCCGCAAGACCCGTTCGAGCGCTACAACCGCTCGATGTTCATCTTCAATGACACGCTAGATCGTGTCGCTGTCAAGCCGGCCGCGACCGCTTACCAAAAAATCGTGCCGCAGTTCGTCCAGACTGGCGTCGGCAATTTTTTCGGCAATCTGGGTGATGTCTGGACTGGCGTGAACGATATGTTGCAAGGAAAATTCGAAGACGGCTTGAATGATTTCATGCGCGTGGCCGTCAACAGTACGTTCGGCATCGGCGGATTGATCGACATCGGCTCGGAGGCAGGTATTCGAAAGCATCGTGAGGATTTTGGTCAAACTCTGGGTGTTTGGGGCGTACGGGCCGGCCCCTATGTTGTGTTGCCGGTGCTAGGGTCGTCGACACTGCGCGATACGTTGGCCACCCCGCTCGATATCGCCGGTGACCCGTGGAGCTACAAACGACCGATTGGCTGGCGCAATACCGGTACCGTGTTGCGCGGGGTCGACTTGCGCGCCAGTGTGTTGGGCGCGTCATCACTGATCGAAGCCGCGGCGGTTGACCGCTATGAATTTATCCGTGATGCATATCTACAACGTCGCCAAAGCAAAATTGACGATAATCGCGGTTCGCAATTGAAACAAGATAAGTCCGATGCTGCTGACGATGCATCACCCGCGACCGAGAGCGGAACCGGCAAAGCACCGCCACCTGACAAACCCACCACGCCGGAATCTGCAAAGCCTCCAGCGGTGCCGGTCAGCATGCGCATCGACGAACGCGGTCCAGCCGTTACAACTGCTGACAATGTGGAGATTTCAATGTCATCGGAAGCCATTCCGAAGCAGTTAACGATCGGCGCAGACTAACTTTCAACCTGCTTTTAAATTTGCCTGCCACGATGTGTCGTACCGGCCCAGCAGCAGACATCAAATGCAGGATCACTTAAACGGAAAAACATGAAAACTCTCAAACAATTGCTTGCCGCTGTCGCGACCGTCAGTGCCATGTCATTTGCCAGCCATGTCGCTGCCGCCAATATCGAGGCGCCCGATGCACTGGTCAAGCGTATTAGCGAGGAGGTCCTCGATACTGCCAAGGCTGACAAGGAAATCCAGAGCGGCAGCCAGAAGCGCGTATTGCAGGTCGTCGAAGAAAAAATTCTGCCGTTTGTCGATTTTCAGCGCATGACGGCACTGGCGGCCGGGAAAAGCTGGCGTGATGCAACACCGGAACAGCAAAAAAGTCTGATCGCGGAATTCCGCAGCCTGCTGGTCTACACCTACTCGGGTGCGATCTCTCAGGTGCGCGACCAAAAGATCGAGTTCCGTCCAATGCATGCTGCTGCCGGCGACACCGAGGTCGAAGTACGTTCGGAAGTCGTGCAATCGCGCGGTGAGCCAATCCAGATCAGCTACCGTCTTGAAAAAGAAGCCAGCGGCTGGAAAATCTACGACGTCAACGTGCTCGGCGCATGGCTGGTGCAGACCTATAAAAGCACCTTCGCTGCCGAGATCAGCAAGGGTGGTATCGACGGTTTGATCAAGGTGCTGACTGAAAAAAATGCTAGGCTGGCAGGCACTACGGCCAAGACTAAAGCAGCTTCCTGATCGGGACGACTTGATGTTCAACGCAGTCCAGGCAATGACCTTCGACAACGCGCGCATCGCGTTGGATGAAGGCTTGCACGCTATTGCCGGTGGCGCCGTTGCAATTGATCTGGCAGGCATTATGGCGGTCGATTCCAGCGCAGTTGCGGTGCTACTGGCATGGCAACGCGCAGCTATGGAAAAATCAGTCACGCTCTCGTTCGACCGTCCGCCTGCCAACCTGTCCAGCCTCGCCGAACTTTACGGCGTTGCCGCGCTGCTGAAGATCGGTCCGGCTATTGCGCCGGCGCCCGCTGCGGGCGAGATTGCAGCCGTTACGCCACTGCATGCCGAACTACCGCAGCACTGACCTCTCCGGTAGTTCGTCCACGCCCGCTCTCGATCCGTCCCGGCGGCACAAAATCCCCTATAATTCAGTGCTGTCTGCTAATCGACCGCCGGTGCCTTCCTTG
>JAYVEF010000130.1:0-4358 GCA_043748965.1 Burkholderiales bacterium | reverse complement strand
TCGATCATGGGCGGCGTAGTGGTGAGGACATTGCAGGTATTATAACAGGTCTATTTATACCGTTAGACTTAGTGTAAAAGACTTAGCACCCATTAAGTCAATCAAATTTTTATATGCCTGCTAAAAGTTTTTCTCCCCACTTTTATCCCTTGTCGCTAATTTTTTGGCATTGTTACATAAATCGATTCCTGCTCGGCGTACTTGTCAGTATGGCATGGTTTCGGTCTAACAGAGACACCAGGAAGCCGATGCCGTGTAGGTTCAATGAGAGCCTCCACCACAAAATCAAAAATTCCGTTATAAAGCGACGAACTGGCGGGACTATAACGATGTCTTGCGGCAACGCGGAGACATCACGATTTGGTTCACGCCCGAAGCGATCGATCAATGGCGTCCCGAAAGGACAGGTAGTCGAGGCCGCCCGGTCGAGTATTCAGATCATGCGATCGAGGCTGCCATGTTCATCCGCCGGGTTTTTAAGCTGCCGCTGCGCCAGACCGAAGGGTTCATGATCTCGATTGTCCAGGTGATGAAGACCCGCATCGCTATCCCAGACTTCAGCAGTATTTCGATGCGTAGCGTGGAGTTGCCGAGGTTTCTGATCAACAAGGCCATGAAGCCTGGCAACGTTGTCATCGTCGATAGCGCCGGTCTGAACGTATACAGAAAGGACGAATGGCACCAGAAGAACCACGCCGTGCCGACCCGGAGAACGTGGCGCAAATTGCACTTGGCGGTGGACGAAAAGCATCAGATTATGGGCTGCAAGTTGACCACGCCGGAGGTGGGTGACCCCGCCGCCGTTCCCGACTTACTCGCGCAAATTCCGCCCGATTTTGAAATATTCATGGGCGAGGGCGCCTACGACGGCGATCCGGTCCTGCAGGCGGTGCAGACAAAAAAGGCCCAACGCCACGGTGATTATTCCACCGCACAAGACGGCGGCCCGCTCAAGCGCTAGCCAGCGTGACGAGCACATCGCCGCCACCCAGCAACCCGGCCGCATGACGTGGCAGCGGGGAACACGCTACGGTTTGCGCAACTCTGTTGAGTTGGCCATCCCGCGTTACAAGCGCATTTTTGGAAACACGATGAAAGCGAGAACCCTGCCGCAACAAAAAGCCGAGCCTTGGATCAGTGCGTCCGCGCTCAACCGAATGACGGATTGGGGATGCCTATTTCGGTAAGAGTCGCTTGATATTTCCGTCCAGCAAAATACGTTTTTTCTGGATTTTCGATTTATGCAACAACGCCGCATTTCGTTGATCGTTTTTTGATCAATTCGCATTGATCAAGCTTATCATCTCGACGTCACTGCGACAGAACCAACTCCAGTTGTTGCGCTTCGGCGAAAAGATATCGATTACTCGGGCTGGTTCTTTTCCGCAAAATACGCATACGCCAGCGGCAGCAACAACAGTGTAAAGAAGGTTGCCGAAACAATGCCGCCGACAATCACGACTGCAAAGGGTCGCTGGGTTTCCGAGCCGATACCATGGGACAACGCTGCGGGTAAGAGGCCCAGTCCGGCCATCAGCGCGGTCATCAGAACCGGTCGCAAGCGCATTGCGGCGCCCTCGATCGCGCACGCCAACACAGACTGCCCTGCGCCGGCGAGTGCGACGATCTGCTCTACCATGATCACGCCGTTTTGCACCGAGATCCCGGCCACCGCAATAAATCCCACCGCCGCCGAAACAGAAAAATGCAGTCCCACCAACGCCAGACCCACGATCCCACCGATTAGCGTGAATGGTACGATCGCCAAGACCAGCAGGGCTTTCCGAATCGAGCGAAAAGCCCAGAACAGCAGCGAAAATATCAGAAACGCCGTGATCGGGACAATGATCTGCAGACGCTTGACAGCGCGCTGCTGATTCTCGAACTGACCGCCCCAGGTGATCTGATAGCCGGCTGGCAGATGTACCTGCTCGGCGACTTTTTGCTGTGCCTCGGCGACAAAACTGCCCTGATCGCGGCCAAGCAGGTTGGCTTTGACCGACGCGTTGCGCCCACCCCCTTCCCGGCTGATGCGCGCAGCGCCCTGCCGAATATCGATACGGGCGATTTCTGCCAGCGCCACGGTGCCGGCACCCGCCGGCAGATTCACCTGCAAAGCAGCGATCCGGTCAATCGAGTTGCGGGCGTTTTCCTGCAGCCGCAGCACTAGGTCGAAGCGTCGATCACCTTCAAAATAGGCATTGACCGTCGTGCCCGCCAGCGCGGTCTGAATTGCGCCGTTGACATCGGCGACATTAATCCCAAGGCGTGCAATGCGGTCCCGGTCGATCACGATATCGAGTTCGCTCTGGCCACCGATCTTGACCGCCGCAACGTCTGCTGCGCCGGGAATCGCACTCAAAATCGCGGCAATCTGCTCGCTCTTTTGCGTCAGTACCTGAAGATCAGGCCCGAATAGCTTGACGGCGATTTCGCCCTTCACGCCGGACAGCGCTTCTTCGACGTTGTCTTCGATCACTTGCGAAAAATTGGTCGGCACGCCAGGCAGCCGTCGGATCTCGGCTGACATTGCCGCAATCAGACTTTCCTTATCGGCAAATTTCCACGCACTGCGAGGCTTCAGGTCAGCCAGAATTTCCATGTTGTTGGGTCCCTTGGGATCGGTGCCATCATCCGGTCGGCCTACCTGCGAAATAATATTGCCGACTTCTCGGTAACTTTTCAGAATGGACCGCACCTGCTGTTCGGTCTGGCGAGTTTTTTCCAGTGAACTGGAGGTGGGCAAGGTGATCGTCAGCCAGAGGTTGCCCTCATCAAGTTTCGGCAAAAATTCACTGCCTAATAATGGCGCCAACAACAACGTACCGACCAGCACGACTGCCGACCCGGCAAACACCCAGAGCTGGACTGGCTGTGCCTGCGACAGCATGCGACGATACCATTGCTGACTGCGCTGTATCCAGGCGCTGTGTTTTTCCTGCAGGGGATGGCTTTTAAGGGTCCATGCCAATAGCGTCGGCACTAACGTCATAGTCAGAATGATGGCACCCAAAATCGCAAAGCTCAGCGTAAACGCGACCGGCGAAAAAATTTTCCCCTCGACCCGCTGAAAGGTATAGATCGGTAAGAAGGCAATGATGATAATGGCTTTGGCAAACAGAATCGGATGCCCAAGTTCGACCACAGTCTGGCGCAGTGTACGTTCGCGCCAGCGAAACGGCGTCAAGCCTTGCGCAGGATCAAAATCCTGCAAGGCGAGTCGCACCATCAACGCCTCGACCAGCACCACTGCACTATCGATGATGATGCCGAAATCGACGGCACCAAGCGAAATCAGATTGGCCGGTATGCCCCGTGCGTCGAGCATGATGAACGCAAACAGTAGCGACAGCGGGATGACAGTAGCAACGATCAGAGCGGCGCGCCAGTTCCCCAAAAATAGAATCAGAATGGCGATCACCAACGCCGCACCGATCAGCAGGTTTTCTGCCACCGTGCGCACTGTGTGGTCGATCAGTTCAGTCCGGTCATAGATAACGCGCAACTGCACGCCCGGTGGCAGACGACTATTCAGCGTCGCCACTGCTGCCTTGACGTTGGTCACTACAAGGGCGGCGTTACTGCCCTTGCTCATCTGCACAATGCCTTCCACTACGCCCTCGTGCTGGTTAAACGCGACCACACCGGACGCTGGCCTGCTGCCGACGACGACCTCGCCGAGGTCCGAGACCAGCACGGTCTTGCCGGCTCTGGCGCTGACGATGACCCGCCCAATCTCGTCGATATCGGTGAAGATTCCGATACCGCGTACTACCAGCGCTTCGTCACCGCGCCGCACGATCCCACCACCGACGCTGGCGCTGTTGCTGGTCAGGGCGGCACTGACCTGATCTAGCGTAACACCGTAGCGTTTCAGAGCGGCCGGATCGACTTGTACCTGATACTCCTTGACGGTGCCGCCAAAACTGACCACATCGGCGACGCCTGGGACAATGCGCAGCGCCGGCCGAATCACCCAGTCCTGCAGCGCCCGTACGTCGTTGGCCGGCATTTGCGACGGCGCCTCGACAATGTAGCGGAAGATTTCGCCAACCGCCGTCGTGAGCGGCGCGAGGCCCGGTTGCAAACCCGCCGGCAAGGTTACATTCTGCAATTTTTCAAGGACCTGCTGGCGCGCGAAATAATCATCTGTACCGTCGGCAAAGGTCAGTGTCACCACCGACAGTCCCGTAATTGTCACCGAACGCAACTGTGTCTGACGAGGGACACCGCTCATCTCGCGCTCGATCGGCAGCGTAATGGCGCGCTCGACTTCTTCGGGTGCCTGACCAGGATATTGGGTCACGATTTGTACCTGCACGTCCTGCACGTCAGGAAAAGCCTCGATCGGCAGATTG
>JAYVEF010000129.1:0-13597 GCA_043748965.1 Burkholderiales bacterium | reverse complement strand
GTTCCCCGTCATCTTGTTTTTCGCGATGTTCAAATGGGGCGAAGGCCACGTCGCCTCGGCGCAAGTGCTTGGTACCAAATATTTGTCCGGGTTGGTCTCGGGCGGTATGGTGACGGCTGACCAGGCGCCGATTCTGCTGGCGACCAGCGTCGTGGTGATGGCCACCTTTGCGCAAATTCTGTACCTGCTGATCCGCCGCAAAAAGGTCGACGTCATGTTGTGGGTGTCATTGGTGATCGTCACCGTGTTTGGAGGTGCGACGATTTATTTTCACAACGATCTGTTCATCAAGTGGAAACCAACGGTCCTGTACTGGGCTTTTGCGTTGATGTTTCTTTTCACACAGTTTGTCCTGAAAAAAAATCTGATCCGCACCATGATGGGTGAGCAAGTCGAACTGCCAGCGACGATCTGGACCCGGCTAGGCTTGTCGTGGGCAGGTTTTTTTGTGGCAATGGGAATTTTGAATCTGTACGTTGCGTTTAATTACTCGCGCTCGATATGGGTCGATTTCAAGCTGTTTGGCGGAGTCGGATTGATGTTTGTGTTTGTCCTGGCGCAAAGCTTGTTTTTGTCACGGCATATGGACCAGACGAAATGAGCAGTCGCGCTGCCCGGATCGAGGCTCGCCTGCGTGAAACTTTTACAGCGAGCGTTTGTCAATTAACGGATGAATCCTCCGCGCATGCCGGTCACGCCGGTGCGGCATCGGGCGGCAGTCACTTTCGGCTGCGACTCGTCGCCGCTGAATTTGAAGGGCTGTCACGAATCAATCGCCAGCGGCTGGTGTATGATTGCGTCCGCGATATGATGCTGACCGAAATTCACGCCCTTGCGATGACCACTGAAGCGCCTTCCGAAGTAGCTTCCGATGTCTCTGGCGTGCCCTGATTCCAGGGGTCATGCACATTAACTTTATCTTCCACCTTAGGAACAAATAATGACCTTGAAACCTGCCCGCCTTTTTCTTCTGCTGTTGACCGCCGCTGCCCTGCCTGTCATGGCGCAAAATATTGCCACGGTCAACGGCAAGCCAATTCCGTCCAGCCGTGCCGATCTGATGATCAAGCAGGCCGCGTCACAAGGTCAGGCTGATTCGCCCGACCTGCGCAAGATGGTCAAGGAAGAACTGATCACGCGTGAAGTGCTAGTACAAGAAGCCGACAAACTGGGTCTGGGCAACACCGCCGAAGTACGCAACCAGCTCGAAATCGCCCGTCAGTCATTGGTGATTCGCGCGCTGGTCGGAGACTTCGTCAAGAAGCACCCGGTCAGTGACGCCGAAATCAAGGCAGAATACGACCGCTTCAAGGCAACCGCCGGTGATAAGGAATACCGCGCGCGTCATATTCTGGTTGAAAAGGAAGACGAAGCCAAAGCGATCATCGCCAAACTGAAAGCCGGCGCCAAGTTTGAAGATCTGGCCAAGCAATCGAAAGATCCAGGTTCTGCAGCTAATGGTGGTGACCTCGACTGGGCCTCGCCCGCGTCGTTCGTGAAGCCGTTTTCGGATGCCATGGTTGGGCTGCAAAAAGGCGCGTACACCGAAACTCCGGTCAAGACGCAGTTCGGTTATCACGTGATCAAGCTGGAAGACATTCGCGCCGCCAAGGTTCCGACGCTGGAAGAGGTCAAACCACAGATTACCGAGAGCTTGCAACAAAAGAAGCTGCAGCAGTACCAACAGGAACTCAAGGCTAAAGCCAAGATATCGTAGCGGGCAGGCGGCACACAAGAGCACTCTACGGAGTGCTTTTTTTACGTCCGTGTTCCGCGCAAATACGATTGCTGGGCAGTCCACGGATCAGTCAAACGCGTGACGTCACACCATCGCATAATCGTGAAACGCCAACGGCTGATATGGGTCTGATCGTCCAATGGAGTGCCACCACTCCGGTCGCCCAGCGCTCCTTCTACAATGGCAGCAGCGCTACCCGATCCAGGCTCAGATAGCAGCTTTGGCGTGTGGTCTGGACAAAATCGGTCAAAAACGGGCGTGCTGACAATTCGGGCAAACAGGCGGCGTACAACCGTCCGGTCAAGCCCTGCGCGGTGATCGGTTTTGCCAGCACATAATCTCGCTTGAGGTAATTTTGCGCGGCCCACAGTGGCAGCGTGGCAATACCGCGCCGACTGGCGACGAGTTGCAGCATGGCGACCGTCAGTTCGGTAGTGCGGCGCGCTGTCTGGACCCCGGCCGGTTTCATCACCAGACGCACGACATCGAGCATCTCGTCCGGGACCGGATAAGTGATCAGCGTATCGGTTGCAAAGTCCTGCGCATCCAGGTGAGGACGTGCTGCCAGCGGATGATCATGCGCCAGCAGTGCGACGATTTCAAAGCTGAACAGGGGGTGGTAATCGACGCTCTCGTCGGTATCGATTTCGGAGACGATGGCGATATCGGCGCGATGGCCGTAAAGCAGCCCTACCGGGTCGGCCTGAAAGCCCGAGACGATGTCGAGTTCGACCTCCGGCCAGCGCTGCCGGAAAACGTCCATCGCAGGCATCAGCCAATCGAAGCAGGTGTGACATTCCACCGCGATGCGCAGTTGCCCGGCGGTGCCTTCGTTAAGCCGGGCCAGATCGCGCGTTGCGCTCTCGATTTGCGGCAGGACCGACGCAGCCAGGCGCAGCAGCCTCTCACCAGACGGCGTAAAGCGCAGCGGCTGCGACTTGCGCTCGAATAAGGGAGCTCCGTAATGATCTTCCAGATGGCGTAACTGATGAGACAGGGCTGACTGGGTCAGGTTCAGCAGCGCGGCAGCGCGCAGCAGGTTGCCGGCCTGCTGGAGTGCGACAAGAGTTTTCAGATGACGGAGTTCCAGGATGTCGATCACTATTAGTTTTATTCAAGTTAAATGGTAAATTTTATCGGTTGAATCATAGTCTTGCACAGCGCATTATGCCAACTATTGTTGATTCAACTTCGGAGTCGTCCATGGCGCTTGCCCACATCATCGGTTTTCCGCGCATCGGTACCCAGCGTGAACTTAAATTTGCACAGGAATCCTTCTGGCGCCATCACTGCACCGAAACCGAATTGCGTCAGGTAGGCACCACATTACGCGCGCGCCATTGGCAGCATCAGGCCGATGCTGGAATGGACCTGGTCACGGTGGGCGACTTTGCCTGGTACGACCAGGTGCTCGGCATGCTGGCGTTGCTTGGTGCGATCCCGGAACGCTTCGGTGTGACGGCGTCGCGCTTGACGTTGGCGGATTATTTTCGTATGGCGCGTGGTGATGCCAACCATTTTGCGATGGAAATGACCAAATGGTTCGACACCAACTACCACTACCTGGTGCCGGAATGGACCGAGGCAACCCGTTTCGATGGCGGCATCGACTGGTTGTTCGACGAGATCGCCGAAGCGCGCGCGGCAGGTCACCGGATCAAGGTAGCGCTGATCGGACCCGTCACGTTACTGCATCTAGGAAAAATCAAATCGGGGATCCATCACAAGCTTGATTTGCTACCCGCCGTGATTGCCGGTTATCAGGCATTGCTGAAGCGTCTGCAGTGTGCCGGCGTCGGCTGGGTTCAGATGGACGAGCCCGTGCTGGCACTCAGCCTTGATCCAGAGTGGTTGGCCGCGTTCGATGTGACGTACGAAGCACTAGCCGGAAGTGCGCCGCCGATTTTGCTGGCGACCTGCTTCGACGATGTCAGCGACCATGCGGCGCTGCTGCACCGGTTGCCGGTCGCAGGATTGCACGTCGACCTGGTGCGCGCGCCAGATCAATTGGGTAAGTTACTGGCGCAGTGGCCGGCAGGACGCGTATTGTCGGCTGGCATCGTCGATGGCCGTAATATCTGGCGCAACGATCTGGATCATTCGCTGGCGCTGTTGCTCCCGCTGGCCGCGTTGCTGGGCGAACATCTATGGATCGGTAGCAGTTGTTCGCTGCAGCACGTACCGGTCGATCTTCAACACGAGAATGCGCTCGACGATGAGCTCAAAAGCTGGCTGGCGTTTGCGGTGCAAAAACTCGATGAAATTCATTTGCTAAAGCAGGCATTGGAGTTTGAAAGTACAGAAGTAACGTCCAAATTTGCCGCTGCCCGCGCTGCTCGTCAGAGCAGAAACACCTCGTCACGAATCCACAATCCGCTGGTGCAGCAACGGATGAACACCGTGCGTGACAGCGATACGACGCGGCAGTCGGCATTTCCAGTGCGGATTGCCCAGCAGCAGGCCAGATGGTCGTTGCCGCTATTTCCGACCACTACCATTGGTTCGTTTCCGCAGACCGCGTCGATTCGCCAGACGCGTGCTGCCTGGAAGCGTGGAGAAATTTCCCATCTTGCCTATCTTGAACAAATGCGTAGTGAAATCCGGCATGTCATCACGCAGCAGGAGCAACTCGGTCTGGATGTGCTGGTACATGGCGAAGCCGAGCGCAACGATATGGTCGAATATTTCGGCGAGCACCTATGGGGCTACGGTTTCACCGAAAATGGCTGGGTTCAAAGTTACGGCTCGCGTTGCGTCAAGCCCCCGTTTATTTTTGGTGATGTGTATCGGCCTGAATCGATCACGGTGGGCTGGAGTAAATTTGCCCAAAGCCTGACCGTGAAACCGGTCAAGGGCATGTTGACCGGACCGGTGACGATGCTGCAGTGGTCGTTCGTGCGCGACGATCAACCGCGCGCCAGCACCGCGTCGCAGATTGCCCTGGCCCTGCGCGACGAAGTGCTGGAAATGGAACAGGCTGGCATCGGCATGATCCAGATTGACGAGCCGGCGCTGCGCGAAGGTTTGCCGTTGAAAGCGCACGACTGGCCGGGCTATCTGGACTGGGCAGTAAAGGCATTTCGGCTGACAGCGGGTGGCGTGGCCGATGCCACCCAAATTCACACCCATATGTGCTACGCCGAGTTCAATGATATTTTGCCCTGGATCGCCGCCATGGATGCGGATGTGATCACTATCGAGACATCACGTTCGGACATGGAATTGCTGGACGGATTTGGCGCGTTCGAGTATCCGAACGATATCGGACCCGGCGTGTATGACATCCATGCACCCCGTATTCCACAGGTGGCCGAAATGACGCGTCTGCTGCGCAAGGCACGGGGTGTGATCGCCGACGCACGCCTGTGGGTGAATCCGGACTGCGGGCTCAAGACACGCGGCTGGCCTGAAACGCTGGAAGCGCTTCGCAATATGGTGCAGGCTGCGCAGCTACTGCGTGCAGAAGTCTCCAGCGCGCATCAGGAAGCCGCGGCGCCATCGCGGTGACCGCGATGGCGCGATTTGCAAAAAATATCCACAAAAAAACCGGCTCCAGCCGGCTTTTTTTGAGACCGCATTAATTACCGTAATGCAGCTACTGCGCGATCAAGCTGACATCATCGATCAAGAACGTAGTGGTGTTTGACGCGTCCTCTTTACCCTCGAAATACACTCTGACAGTCTGACCTCTGTACGCACTCAAATCGACCGACTTCTGCAGATAACTGGCGCCTTTATTCAAATTCGAATAAGCCGCCAGCGTCGCCAGCAAGGTGCCACTGCTGTTACGTACCTGCACCTTCAGCGTGTCGTACGCTGCAGTGGTGGTGGTTTCGTCCGATATGACCCGCAGCCAGAACGTCAGCGCAGCGCTGGCGGCGGTACTCGGAATCGTCACTTGCTGGTACAGCGTGTCGGTGTGCGTGGTTCCGTAGCCGTCCAGCCAAGCTTTGTAGGTTCCGGTATGTGCTGTTACGGTCGGGTCCGCCGTAATCACGCCACTGCTGCCAACCCAGCTGACAGCACCGCTCTCGAAGCCACCGTTGACAATCAGCTGAGTGGTCCCGGTGCTATTGCTGACCGAAAAATTTACCGTGGCCGATGTCCCTACATTATTGGCGGCGTCGTAGGCTTTCGCAACGAGCGTATGGCTACCGTTGACAAGTCCGATCGAGTCCAGCGCGAGTGCATACGGTGCCGCTGCGGTGCTGCCTTTCAACGCGCCGTCGACATAAAATTCCACCTTCACCACGCCGACATTGTCGCTTGCGCTGGCTGTGAGCGAGATGGTCCCGCTAGTACCGGACTCTGCGGCGCTTACCGTCGGTGGCGTAGTGTCACCGGTTGTATTGCTGATCGTGAAGGCGACTGCTGCGGAATTGCCCACATTGTTGGCTGCATCGTAGGCTTTGGCTAGCAACGAATGGCTGCCGTTGGCAAGCGTGTTCGAATTGACGGCCAGCGAATACGGCTCTGTCGTGCTGGTTCCGCTCAGACCTCCATCAATATAAAACGCGACCTTGGTGACGCCAACGTTGTCACTGGCGATGGCCGACAGGGTAATGGTGCCACTGCTGCCCGATTCGGTTACGCTTACTGTCGGCGGGGTGGTATCACCGCCGCCGGTACCACTTCCCTGACTGACCCAGACCGGCGCTGACCACAGGATTTTGCCATCATCCTGAGTCAGCTTGGCGTAATAAAAATGCTCGCCGGTGGCCGGTGTAATCAAGGCGGTAGCACTCGATGATAGCTGCGTGACGGTGCCGTTACGGCCCGGTACGCCCTCATAAATCGCCACTGTCGCTGCCGTCCGCCCGGTTGTACTGGCAAAATTCGTGACCAGACTCAGCCCACCGCTGTTGGCGAAGCGTTCTCCCATCACGTGGCCATTCGCTGTCAGCACCAACTGCGAATTTTTATCCATGGTTGCAAATACCCGGCGCGCCCTTAGTGCATCCAGAAAGCTCGCCTGGTTCAGCGTTGCGCCAATCGGCAGCAAGACACCGGTACGGTTGGTGTACGAAGCGCCCCAGTTGGAACAATGGTTGTCCTGATCGGTGCTGAACGCAACGTGATAGCCCGCTTCCAGGAACTTGTTGCAGGCAGCCTCGTAGGTGCTTTGGCCGGTCTCGGTCTCCGTGGTATTGCTGGAAAACGCAGAGCTGTTCAGTACTTCGCATGTCGCCATCACCGCGTCACCATCGGCGGTGTATCCGAGATCGACGCCACCGGCATTGAACTGTGCCGACGTCGCCGGATGGTTGAACTGGCCAACCAGATTGCGTTGCCGCATCAGCGAATACAGACTGGCGTAATCACCTTTGGCGGTGTACGTATCGGCAATCAGCTGATTGCTGGCGTTGTACTCCCAGCCAAACAGTTCGGTTGACCCGAAAATATTCAGGTGGCCGCCGTTATTGATGACGCCCCACTCCATCCCATACAGCGCCAGAAAGTTCTGGTGCCCTGAATTGAAGCTACTGGCTGCACTCACGCCCGACTGGTACAGATTGTGCGCGGTCGCAGGGTTGGCCGCGCTATTGGTGCCGGTCGAGCCATCGAAGAGGTGGTTATGCTCCGATGTCATCAAAAAATCCAGTCCCCGATTGGCGGCATATTGGTAGGCGTCTGACGGCGCACCGGACCCCGACTGGGGTGCCTGCGCACTACTACATCCGGGCAGTGCGCCGCCGCCATCACTATGGTTGGTCTGGCTGTGCAAGTTGCCGAAGTACACCGTATACGGCAAGCCCGCCGTGCTGCTGGCCGACTGCGGGCGCACGCCGCCGGTGCGCGCCGCGGCCGCTGCTTTGCCAGCGCTGGCGCCATTCGGCAAAGACATAAACTTCGGCATCACAGGGGCTGCCACGACACCGACCTGGATCGCCCAGGTCTGTTCTGACAGCTCCGCGCGCGGATGGGTCAACATCGCGTCTACCGTCTGATTGACAGTGGTCTGACGTTGAACGCTGATTGAGTCGCCGGCACTGGCAGAGAGGCGGACTTGGTAAATACCGTCTGGCAGTCCGGCATTGCGCGCGCGTCCAGCCCACGGAACGGCGACCGTTACAGGTCCCTTTAGTAGACTTTCAATGCCATACCAGCGTTGCACGACGCGTCCGGTCGGACCGATCAGTTCCAGCCGCCAGCCGATGGTTTGCTCGCGTTCAACACTGGGGTATTCAAAATTCAACGTAAACGTGCGGGCGCCATCACCCATACGTATGTTCGCATCGGCACGATAAGGTGCATGTAGCATCGCATCAAATTCGCGATGGTCGGCGGGTGATGCAAACACACTGGCAGATATCAGCAACGACGTGGCGATGGTCAGGCAGATCGTAGAACGTGGGGACAGGGCGAAGCGGCGAGACGGACGTAAATGGCGCATGGTATTTTTTTCCAGGTCAAAGTAGATCGATCGCACGATCTGATCGCACCGTGGCCGGATAGACCACTACACGCAGACCGTGTACAAGAACGAACAGGCTCCATTTGTAAGGAGCGCGCTGCATCGTCAAACGCAACACACAACACCAACCCGACACCTCCGATCACCCCCTCGCCCTCTACACGCCTGTGCCGCGACATGACCTCCAAAAGGCAAAAAAATTTGTCGTAACGTGTCCACTGCTTTGCCGTGCCGGCAGAATATATCTCAATTGTGTCGACGTGATGACGTTTTAGTGACACATTTGATTGCATATTGAAAACTTCTCGGAAGGACCGGTTGCGGCTAAATAGCGACGCTTTGTACCGCTGAAGGCAACTCGATACACGTCATCAATGGCAGTGCCATCAAAAATTGGGTGGTCGTGCAAATGTCCTTTGATCGGAGCAATATTGACCCCGGCGAGCGAGAAAAATTGTTCCAAAATCTGCCTCGCCTGCTGACGCAAAGAGTGACCGCAGGCGTTGGGCCCATGCAGCGCAGATAGGCAACCGAACAACACGGCGGTGACTTCGTGTGGGGCGCTCGCCAATGAACGGCTGGACGCGACGAACCTTGCCGGACGGTGTAATCCGTATCCGTAATGGCAATTCGTACGGCCTAGCAGCATCCGTGTGATTTTGCGAGAGGTTAGTCTGGTGACGGTAGGCTGCGTCGAGCGAGTCGGCCATCCTGTAGGTGGTGGTACCGGACTGATCCGGCGCTGCGATTCGGGCGATTTCAGGAGCGGTCGATTCGGCAAATAAAATCCTTGATGGACCGATCAGCATGATGCCCCCGACGACGCCATCAGCCGCGGCCGCAGACGAAGTTGCGGCGCCTGTCAAGCGTTTTGATCGGCTGCCGGTTACGTCTGCTCGCGGCCGATCTGTCGCCATGCCTTATCTTCGCGCAGGCCAATGAATGAGGCATGTCGCAAATCACCGGTATCGGCCTACTGCGCACACTGAATTTCGACGGCCATCTGGGGTTTTAGCCAGTGCACGCCGCGCATGGAGTTTCGGTCGTGCTCGGCGTCGCCACCCGTGCCAAAACTGTCTCCAGCACGTCCTGATCATACCCGGTACCAACTCGACCGCCGCAGAGCAACCGGTTGGCCTCATAGGCGCCTTCCAGCAAAGCACCGAAACGGTCGCGCTTGCCTATCGGAACGGTGTGCCCGCCGAGCATAAAGTCCTGACGACACAAGGATTTTATCCGATCGTTTTTGTGTTTTTAACATTTCAGCATA
The DNA here is from genome assembly GCA_043748965.1 of Burkholderiales bacterium. Classification (GTDB taxonomy): domain Bacteria; phylum Pseudomonadota; class Gammaproteobacteria; order Burkholderiales; family Burkholderiaceae_D; genus Actimicrobium. Next base: position 4,174 of record JAYVEF010000129.1, on the reverse strand, counting down.
GACAATTCTTGTCGACGCCGAGACGTGGCAGCGCGAGATTGGTTTGCGGGAAAATTACACGCGGGCGCGATTGGTTTTTTTGCGCAAGAATAGTCGCCTGAACGCATGCCAAATTGCCTGGAAGCCGCACCATGTCCGATCTCGTCACAGTCAGACCGGAGGGTCTGTATTGTCCTCCCGGAGAATTTTATATTGATCCATGGCGGCCGGTCGAGCGCGCCGTGATCACCCATGGCCATGCCGACCATGCGCGCTCCGGTCATGGCCACTATTTGGCGGCATCGCCCGGCGCTGGCATTTTGCGCAGTCGTCTCGGCGACATCAATCTGCAGACGCTCGACTATGGCCAGTGCATCACCCATAACGACGTCACGATCTCATTACATCCGGCCGGTCACGTGCTCGGGTCCGCGCAGGTACGCCTGGCGTTTGGCGGCGAAGTCTGGGTCGCGTCGGGCGATTACAAGGTCGAACCGGACGCAACCTGCGCCGCGTTCGAGCCGGTGCGCTGCGACACGTTCATTACCGAGTCAACTTTCGGCCTGCCGATCTATCGCTGGCAGCCACAGGCCGAAGTTTTCAACGAGATCAATCAATGGTGGCGCGGCAATGCCGCGGTGGGTCGCGCCAGCGTGTTGTTTTGCTATGCGTTCGGCAAGGCGCAGCGGATTTTACAAGGTGTCGATGCCAGCATCGGTCCGATTATTTGCCACGGCGCGGCAGAACCTCTGAATCGCGTGTACCGGGACGCCGGCGTATTGCTGCCGGAGACCCGATTGGTGACTGACGTTGCCGACAAGTCGATTCTAAAAACCGCACTGGTACTGGCGCCACCGTCAGCGGGTGGCTCGCCGTGGATCAGGCGGCTCGGCGACTATAGCGACGCTTTTGCCAGTGGTTGGATGTTGCTGCGCGGGGCGCGCCGACGACGCGCCGTGGATCGGGGATTTGTACTGTCGGACCATGCCGACTGGCCCGGCCTGATGCAGGCAATCGGTGCAACGCAGGCGCAGCGCGTCATCGTTACGCACGGTCAGATCGGCGTGATGGTTCGCTGGTTGCAGCAAAACGGCTTGGAGGCGGGTGCATTCGGGACTGAATACGGTAGCGAAGATGACGACGCTGCGGCTGCGCGATCGGTGCCGCAGGCTGCAAGCGCGGAGCCCAACGATGCGTGAATTTGCGCGACTCTTCGACGAACTTGATGGCACTACGTCCACTACCCGGAAACTAGCCGCGTTGACTGCCTACTTCGGGAGCGCCGCACCGGAGAATGCGGCGTGGGCGGCGTACTTTCTGGCAGGCGGAAAACCGCGTCAGGCTGTGCCGGTCAAATTGTTGCGACGTTACGCCACCGAGGCGGCGGGTCTCGACGATTGGCTGTTCGACGAATCTTATGCGGCGGTCGGCGATCTGGCCGAGACCATTGCGCATATTCTTCCCGCGCCGGCGCGCCGCGGCGACATCGGTCTGGCCGACTGGATGGAACACCGGATTTTACCTTTACGTGTTGCTCCGCCCGAAATCATTCGTACCGCGCTACTTGGGTATTGGGACGAACTTGACCCGCGCGAACGGTTTTTACTAATCAAGCTGATTGGCGGCGGCTTTCGCGTAGGCGTGTCCCGACTGCTGGTGACACGTGCCCTGGGTACGGTGGCCGGTGTCGATAGTAAGCTGATCGCGCAACGTCTGATGGGCTGGACCGATGGACGCAGTTGCCCCGACGCAGCGCGATTCAGCGCGCTGATCGCACCCGTGTCGGATCAGGAAATGACGCTGCGCGGTGGTCAACCCTACCCGTTTTTTTTAGCCCATCCACTGCAGTCAGACCCGATCACGTTAGGTCCGCTTTCGGATTGGCAGGTGGAATGGAAGTACGACGGCATTCGTGCGCAACTGGTACGGCGCGACGATCAAAGTTGGATCTGGTCGCGTGGCGAGGATCTGATCACCGAACGGTTTCCCGAGATCGCTGCGATTAACCTGCCGAACGGCACCGTGATCGATGGCGAAATTCTGATCTGGAATACCGATGTCCATGCGTCCTTTGCGCAGCTACAAAAACGTATCGGTCGCAAAACCGTATCGGCCAAATTACTCAGCGAGTTGCCCGCAGTGCTAGTGGCGTATGACCTGCTGGAGGTTGAAGGGCGTGACTTGCGCGCGACACCGCAGTCATCACGTCGCGCCCTGCTTGAAAAAATCGTCGCCAGCGTAAATCTGCCGCAACTCAAACTATCGCCACTACTGGTCGCCAGCAACTGGGAATCGCTCGCCGCGCTGCGTCAGGAGTCGCGGTCTCGCGCGGTCGAAGGAATGATGTTGAAGGCACACGATGGGCAGTATGGCGTTGGTCGTACCAAGGATATCGGTACCTGGTGGAAATGGAAAATCGATCCGTACAGTGTCGATGCTGTATTGATTTATGCGCAAACCGGCAGCGGTCGCCGTGCGTCCCTTTACAGTGACTATACATTCGCGGTGTGGGATACAGCAGAGGATGGCAGTCGCAAGCTGGTGCCTTTTGCGAAAGCTTATTCCGGTCTGACCGATGCCGAAATCGCTGCCGTCGATGCCAGGATCCGCAAGTCGACCGTCGAAAAATTCGGTCCGGTGCGTAGCGTCAAGCCGACCATGGTGTTCGAAATCGGCTTCGAAGGCATCGCCCGCTCGACCCGCCACAAGGCTGGCATCGCCGTCCGCTTTCCGCGTATGTTGCGCCTGCGCGATGATAAGCCGATCGACGAGGCCGACACACTTCAAACCTTGGTCGGCATGCTGGCATGACGCCCACTGCGTGGTTTCGCCAGCACGACTGGCGCATCTTTGCGTTTCAACGTGCGGTCTGGACTGCGGCACTGGCCGGCCGCTCGGGCCTGCTGCACGCCAGCACAGGATCGGGCAAAACCTATGCCGTCTGGTTCGCGGCGCTGGCCCGCGCCCAGCGTGAAAAAAGCCAACCGCGCGGCTTGCGCGTCCTGTGGCTGACACCGATGCGCGCTCTCGCCGCCGACACTGTGCGCGCTCTGGTGGCGCCACTACCGGATGTAATGCCAGGCTGGACGGTGGGCATGCGCACTGGCGACACGGGCGCCGCTGAGCGGGCCCGTCAGAACCGCTTGCTGCCGTCGGCACTGGTAACGACGCCGGAAAGTTTAAGTCTCATGCTGTCCCAGCGCGATGCCTCGAAACGCTTTGACGCGCTGGATATGGTGATCGTCGACGAATGGCATGAACTGATGGGTAACAAGCGCGGGGTGCAGACGCAACTGGCAATCGCGCGGTTGCGTCAGTGGCGCCCCGATTTGCTGGTGTGGGGATTGTCTGCCACGCTGGGTGACCTGCCAGAGGCGCGCGCTGCGTTGCTGGGCGGCACCGAGGGTGTGATGATCGAAGGTGCCGGGCGCAAGATACTACTAGTCGACACGTTGATGCCGGCGAATCCATCGCGCTTTCCGTGGAGCGGCCACCTTGGCATGCAGATGCTGCAACCCGTGATCGACCAGATCGAACCGCACGGGACTACGCTGGTTTTTACGAACACCCGATCGCAGGCCGAGTTGTGGTACCAGAACCTGCTGGAAGTGAGACCGGACTGGGCCGGCGTGATCGCGCTACATCACGGGTCGCTCGACAAGGCTGTGCGCGAATGGGTCGAAGCAGCACTCAAGGCAGGCGAATTGAAGGCGGTGGTGTGTACGTCGAGTCTTGACCTCGGGGTAGATTTTTTGCCAGTCGAGCGGGTGCTGCAAATCGGCAGTGCCAAAGGTGTCGGTCGCCTGCTGCAGCGTGCGGGACGCAGTGGTCATGCGCCGGGGCGCCCCTCGCGCATTACGCTGGTGCCTACCAACAGCATGGAATTGCTCGAAGCTGCCGGCGCCAGGCGCGCGATTGAACGTCGTCAGATCGAAGCACGCCACGCGCCGTCCAAACCGCTGGATGTACTGGTGCAGCATCTGGTGACGATCGCGCTGGGCGGTGGCTTTGCACCGGACGTCTTGTTCGACGAGGTTCGCACCGCGTGGTCGTACCGCGATCTCACACGCGATGAGTGGGACTGGGCGCTGTCATTTGTCGCGAACGGTGGTCAGAGTCTGCGTGCTTATCCGGACTATCGTCGTGTACTGGCTGACCACGAGGGAATCTATCGGGTACCTGACACGGCAATCGG
>JAYVEF010000128.1:0-4367 GCA_043748965.1 Burkholderiales bacterium | reverse complement strand
TGCCCTCACGACACGGCGTGCACTGCCCGCACGATTCTTCATAATAAAAATACGACAACCGCAGCAGTGACTTGACCATGCAGCGGGTTTCGTCCATCACGATGACGGCGCCGGACCCCAGCATAGAGCCGGCCTTGGCAATCGCGTCGTAATCCATATCGGTTGCCATCATCACGTCGCCAGTCAGAACTGGCATGGATGAACCACCGGGAATGACCGCCTTGATCTTTTTGCCGTCACGCATTCCGCCGGCAAGTTCCAGCAATGTCGCGAACGGCGTACCAAGCGGAACTTCGTAATTGCCCGGCAAAGCTACGTCTCCTGACACCGAAAAAATCTTGGTACCGCCATTGTTCGGCTTGCCAAGTCGCGCGTATGCCTCGCCACCCATGGCAAACAGGAATGGCACGGCGGCAAAGGTTTCAGTGTTGTTGATCGTGGTCGGCTTTCCGTACAAACCAAAGCTGGCTGGGAAAGGCGGCTTGAAACGTGGCTGGCCCTTTTTACCTTCGATCGATTCGAGCAAAGCAGTTTCCTCGCCACAGATGTACGCGCCATAGCCGTGGAAAGCGTGCAACTGAAAATTGAATTCACTCCCCGCGATTTTGTCGCCTAGCATGCCGGCGGCGCGGGCTTCGTCTAACGATTCTTCGAAGCGGTCATAGTCAGCCCATATCTCGCCGTGAATATAGTTGTAGCCCACCGTGATTCCCATTGCATACGCACCGATCGCCATGCCTTCGATGAGCGCATGCGGGTTGTAGCGGATGATGTCGCGATCCTTGAAGGTACCCGGCTCGCCTTCGTCGGAGTTACACACCAAGTATTTTTGGCCCGGGAATTGCCGTGGCATGAAACTCCACTTCAGCCCTGTCGGGAAGCCCGCGCCGCCACGACCGCGTAGCGATGAGGCCTTCATTTCGGCGATGACTTGCTCCGGTGTGATTTTATCGTTGAGGATGCGCCTTAACTGAACGTAACCGCCACGTTTGACGTAATCATCCAGATGCCAGTTCTTGCCGTCCAGTCCTGCCAGGATCAGCGGATTGATGTGACGCGGGTGCAGACTGGTCATTGCTTTAGCTCCTCAACGAGCGCATCTATTTTGTCGTTGGACATCCAACTACACATGCGCTTGTTATTGACAAGCATGACCGGTGCGTCGCCGCAGGCACCCATGCATTCGCCTTCCATCAGCGTGAACTGACCGTCGGCAGTGGTTCCACGATAATCGACGCCGAGTTTTTGTTTCAAATACTGCGCAGCGCGTTCACCACCGGACAATTGGCACGGCAGATTGGTACACACAGTGATCTTGAATTTTCCAACAGGCGTGGTGTTGTACATGTTGTAAAACGTGGCGACTTCCTGCACGGCGATGGCTGGCATATCCAGATAAGCAGCGACTTCCTGCATCACTTCCAGCGGCAGCCAACCGGTTTCGTCCTGCGCGATCGCCAGCGCGCCCATCACTGCAGACTGCTTTTGCTCGGGTGGAAATTTTGTAACCTCCCGATCGATTTTTTTTAACGCTTGTTCTGATAACAGCATGGCTTGTGCCTCAATTGCAGATCGATTTTCAGCGACCCATTCGTTCTACATCCGCAAATCGGCGTACTGATACACCGCTTCGTTTTTACCGATCAATTTCACCAAACACAATGTCCTGCGTGCCGATAATCGTGACTGCATCGGCGATCATGTGGCCCTTGGCCATTTCGTTCAAACCCTGCAGATGCGCAAAACCCGGCGCGCGAATTTTCAGACGATACGGCTTGTTGGCACCATCCGAAATCAGGTACACACCAAATTCGCCTTTCGGGTGCTCAACTGCCGCATAGGCTTCGCCCGGAGGCACATGAAAACCTTCAGTGAACAACTTGAAATGGTGGATCAGCTCTTCCATGTTCGACTTCATGTTCACACGTGACGGTGGTGCCACCTTGTGGTTTTCGGTCATCACCGGACCCGGATTGTTGCGCAGCCATTCGACGCACTGCTTGATGATTTTATTGGATTGACGCATCTCTTCGACGCGTACCAAGTAACGGTCATAACAATCGCCGTTGACACCTATCGGGATATCAAAATCGAGCAGGTCGTAGACTTCATATGGCTGCTTCTTGCGCAAGTCCCACTCGATACCGGAACCGCGCAGCATTGGGCCAGTAAAGCCCATGGCACGGGCCCGCTCCGGTGACACGACACCGATGCCCACCAGGCGCTGCTTCCAGATGCGGTTGTCGGTCAGCAGCGTTTCGTACTCGTCGACATAGCGCGGAAAACGATTGGTAAAGTCTTCGATGAAGTCCAGCAGCGAACCTTGCCGGTTTTCATTCATCTGGCGAATTGCCTTGTCGTTCTTCAGCATCGACGCCGCGTACTTCGGCATCACGTCAGGCAGATCTCGATAGACGCCACCGGGCCGGTAATATGCCGCGTGCAGGCGTGCTCCCGATACCGCTTCGTAGCAGTCCATCAGGTCCTCACGTTCGCGGAATGCGTACAGGAACACACCCATGGCACCGACGTCTAGCGCATGCGCGCCCAGCCACAGGAGGTGGTTCAGCAGACGGGTAATCTCGTCGAACATCACGCGAATATACTGCGCGCGAAGCGGCACCTCGATGCCCAGCAATTTTTCAATCGACATCACGTAACCGTGTTCATTACACATCATCGACACGTAGTCGAGACGGTCCATGTAGGGCACGGACTGGAGATAGGTTTTTTGCTCCGCAAGTTTTTCAGTGGCACGGTGCAGCAGACCGATATGGGGATCGGCCCGTTGAATAACCTCGCCGTCAAGCTCCAGAACCAGACGCAGTACACCGTGCGCGGCCGGATGCTGCGGTCCAAAGTTGAGCGTGTAATTTTTAATCTCGGCCATTATTTGATCCCGTACTGTTCTTCACGAATAACACGCGGCACGTTCTCGCGCGGCTCGATCGTGACCGGTTGATAGATCACACGCTTCTGCTCTGGGTCGTAGCGCATTTCGACGTAGCCAGTAACCGGAAAATCCTTCCGGAACGGATGGCCGATGAAGCCGTAATCGGTCAGAATCCGGCGCAGGTCGTTGTGCCCTTCAAACAGAATGCCGAAGAAGTCAAAAGCCTCGCGCTCGTACCAGTTGGCCGAGGCCCAGATGTCATTCAATGATGCTACAACCGGCACTTCATCGTCGGGCGCGAACACCCGAACCCGCACGCGCCAGTTGTGCTGCATCGACAGCAGGTGAGAAACCACTGCAAACCGTGGGCCTTCCCATACGCCATCACCATAAGTCGAATAGTCCACACCGCACAGGTCGATCAACTCTTCAAAACGCGTGTCGGCGTGATCGCGCAATACACGCATCGCCGACAGATAGTCATTGCTCTTGACGACAATAGTAATTTCACCGAGCGCGTCGTTCAAACTCTGCAGTTGCGCACCGAGCGAGGCGTGCAGCGCCGCAACCAGATTAGCCAGATTTTCCAGTTTGGTTGTCATGGCTAGCGCGCGATCGTGTTAGTGCGTTTGATCTTGTTCTGCAACTGCATGATGCCGTACAACAGCGCCTCTGCCGTTGGCGGGCAACCGGGCACATAGATATCGACTGGCACAATTCGGTCACATCCGCGTACAACCGAGTACGAGTAGTGATAATAGCCACCGCCGTTAGCACAGGAGCCCATCGAAATCACCCATCGCGGCTCGGCCATCTGGTCGTACACCTTGCGCAATGCCGGTGCCATTTTGTTACACAGCGTGCCAGCAACGATCATCACGTCCGATTGCCGTGGCGAGGGCCGAAACACCACTCCGAAGCGGTCCAGGTCATAGCGCGAGGCTCCCGCATGCATCATCTCGACCGCGCAGCAAGCCAGGCCGAATGTCATAGGCCACATCGAGCCGGTACGCGTCCAGTTGATCAGCTTGTCGGCTGTGGTGGTAACAAAACCTTGATTCAATACGCCTTCGATTGACATAATTTACTCCCAGTCAAGGGCACCTTTCTTCCAGATGTACCAGAACCCGACGGCGAATTCGGCGATAAACACTAGCATCGTCACAAAGCCGGCCCAGCCGAGTTCGCGCATCGCGACGCCCCAGGGGAAAAAAAACGCGGTTTCGAGATCGAACAGGATGAACAAAATCGCCACGAGATAGTAGCGAACGTCGAATTTCATGCGGGCGTCTTCGAATGCTTCGAAACCGCATTCGTACGGTGAATTTTTTTGGGAGTCTGGCTTGTAGGGTGCCAGCACGCGACCAAGTAATTGTGGCACGACGCCGACACCGATGCCGACCAGGATGAAGAGCAATACAGGGAGGTAATTGTCGAGGTTCACGATGTGCGCAATAAGGTTGAAAAATCAAGT
>JAYVEF010000127.1:0-4398 GCA_043748965.1 Burkholderiales bacterium | reverse complement strand
CAAACCTGTCCGAATCCAGAATCACCGCTGCCTGCGTCGTATCGAGTCCGACGCTATCCGCCAGGGCGAGCAAAACCTCGCGCGCGCTGGGGTCACGCCCATCGGTGAAATACGCCAAAAAGAGGGCACGCTTGAGTGCGTATTGTTTGCCTTCCAGTTCCGCCCAATGCAGCAAACGATGGGCGTCGAAGGTATTGTAGATTCGTCCGCGCTTGTTCATGCTGAACGTGAATCCGAGTGCTTCGCCCCGGGCCCGGATCGTCTCCCTGTTGGCCGCCGATTGTGCCGGCGTCGCACCATATTTCTCGGCGATATGCTCGCTAATATCCTGACCGCCTGCCGGCATGCCCGGATTCAATTCAAATGGTTGAAAATGAATCGTCGCATCTACCGCAACCGGCAGTCGCGCCAGCGCCTGTTCGAACGCGTTGAGGCCGATCACGCACCAAGGGCAAGAGACGTCCGAAACGAAATCTACTTTAAGCTGCACGGTCATGTTTTCTCCGGAAATGCAGATCATGAAGGAGTGGTCCGCCATGATCATATGAAACTGGTGTGTCGCACTGCGTTCGACGATCGAGGGGTTGAACCGGCCAACGTGCACCCACATTCCTTTTCGATGCATCGGAACAGGTTTGCGGTCGCTGGATCAACGCTGTCGATCCCTCTGGTTGCTCGCTCCCTTACCTTCTTTCGCGCTTTTTCTGGTGCGGACTAGCTCTGGATTGTCTGTGCGAAACCCGTTTCAGTGCACTGAAGTTACCGAAAATTCGGCGGGTAATTGGTGTCGACGCTACAGGGAAGCAGGTCGACGATGTTGACTGATCTCTTTGCAATCTGTGCCGGGTCAGCAGGTGAAACAGGTCGGCCCGCCACGACGATTTCCGGCAGGTGGGGTGATTCGGTTTCGGCGCCAACCCCCAGAAGTCCTGCGTAACAAATGATGGGGTCAGGATCGCAGGACTGACCCTCTATTGCGCCCAGGCACCGACGGCGGCGCCTCCTTTTTCAATCAGGCTAGCAGCTTGAGCAGCGCCTTCGCGCCTGCTTCCGACGAGGCCGGATTTTGGCCAGTGATCAGGTTGCCGTCAGTGAGCACATAAGACTGCCAGTCGGCACCTTTCGAATAATTGCCGCCGTTTTCCTTGAGCATGTCTTCGACCAGAAATGGCACCACCTTGGTGAGTCCGACCGCTTCCTCTTCCGTATTGGTGAAGCCCGTCACCTTCTTGCCCTTGACCAGCGGGGTACCGTCGGCGGCCTTGACATGGCGTAGCACGGCCGGCGCGTGGCAGACGGCGGCAACCGGCTTGCCGGCAGCGAACATCGCTTCGATCAGGGCGATCGATGCCTTGTCTTCGGCCAGGTCCCACAGCGGACCGTGTCCGCCCGGATAAAACACGGCGTCGAAGTCGGTAGCTTTCACCTCAGACAGCTTGCCGGTCGCCGCGAGCACAGCCTGCGCAGCAGTGTCGGCCTTGAAGCGTCCGGTGGCGGCGGTCTGCGCGTCCGGTTCGTTACTCTTCGGATCGAGCGGTGGCTGGCCGCCTAGTGGCGAGACCACGGTGACGTTGGCGCCGGCATCCTTCAGGGTGTAATAAGGCGCGGCGAACTCTTCGAGCCAGAAGCCGGTTTTCTTGCCCGTGTTGCCGAGTTGATCGTGCGAGGTCAGTACCATCAATATGTTCATGTCAGTCTCCTGGTGTGGGGGGTAGTTCAGTGTTGAGGGAATCGGACGACGCGCTTTCCGAAGTTGTTTTCTTGCAGCTGGCCGCTGGCATTGTGTGCGCGAGACGATTTGCTACGCAAGTTTTGCGGGTTTTTAAATTGACTGGGCATTATCCTTTTTTTCCAGCGTTTGCGTTGAGTTGGCGCTCCGGCAAATCTCAGGTGAAGTTGGTATAGTGATTACTCAGGCCCGCGCTGATTTAACCGCACGATCAGACGCCCAAAAAATTGAGTTCGCCCAAGGAGATTTTGATGAACGAGAAGACTGTAGATAAAACTTTTACCGAAACCCACAAAATGACTGGCCAATGTCCTTTCGGCGGTGACCGGATCGGTGGTGCATTCGGTACGCCACCAACGCTCGAGAACTGGTATCCCAACCGCCTGAGAGTCGAACTGCTGCATCAGAACGGCCTGCAGGCAGATCCGCTTGGCCCGGAATTCGACTATGCCGCCGAGTTTGAAAAAATCGACTTCGAAGCCCTCAAACGCGATATCAAGCAGTTTCTGACGACCTCGGTCGCCTGGTGGCCATCCGACTACCATAACTATGGCCCGCAGATGGTCCGCATGGCGTGGCACGCAGCAGGGACCTATCGCATCGCCGATGGCCGAGGCGGTGCCGGTGCAGCGATGCAGCGCTTCGCGCCAATTAGTAGCTGGTGGGATAACGGCAATACCGATAAGTCACGCCGCCTTCTGCAACCGATCAAGCACAAGTATGGCAATGGCCTCTCGTGGGGCGATCTCATGATTCTGACGGGCAATTGCGCGCTAGAAATCATGGGCTTTCCGACCTACGGTTTCGGTGGGGGGCGACTCGACGCCTGGGAGGCAGACAACGCAACTTATTGGGGCCCGGAAATCTGGGACCCGAACCATGTTGACAGCTTCGACAGCATGGTCACTCGCGACAAGCGCTGGCGCGGTAAGAACGGTGATGCCGATTACGACCTTGAAAATCCACTGGCGGCCTCGCACCAGTCGCTGATCTACGTCAATCCGGAAGGCCCTTACGCGAATGGCGATCCGTTGGGGTCGGCACATGACATCAGAATCACCTTCACACGCATGGCGATGAATGACGAGGAAACGGTGGCCTTGATCGCTGGCGGCCACGCTTTCGGCAAGAGCCATGGGATGGTGCCGGCGAAAAAGATCGGCCCGCCACCAGAAATCTCACCGATCGAAGCGATGGGACTCGGCTGGCATAATCCGCAGGGACCGGGTTTCGGGCAAGACACGATGACCAACGGGATCGAGGGCAGCTGGACGCCGAATCCGACCCAGTGGGACAACAGCTATCTCGAAAACCTGTTCAAGTTCGAATGGGAACAGACCCGAAGCCCGGCCGGCGCCTTGCAGTGGAAACCGACTGATCCGACCGCGCCCAAGACCCCCGACGCGCACATCAAACATCAGATGAATCCTTTGATGATGATGACCAGCGACATCGCGCTCAAGGTAGACCCCGAGTATCGGAAGGTCTGCGAAAAATTCCTGAACGACTTCGAAGCCTTCACCCAGGCTTTTTCCAAGGCTTGGTACAAACTGACCCACCGCGACATGGGTCCCAAGAATCGCTACTTGGGCCCGGAAGTAAAAATCGAGGACGGGCTGCTTTGGCAGGACCCATTACCTGAGTGCGGCCACGAGTTGGTCGGTGCGGCAGAAGTCGCCGCGCTGAAATTGGCAGTCATGGCAACCGGCCTTTCGGTTTCCGATTTGGCCTTCACTGCTTTTTCCGCGGCTGCGACTTATCGTGACAGCGACAAACGTGGCGGTGCCAATGGTGGCCGCCTTGCGCTTGCGCCGCAGAAGGATTGGGCGGTCAACCGCCGCGCTGCGCCCGTGATTGAAAAATTGCGCGACGTCATGGCCGAGTTCAACGGCAAACAGGCCGCCGGCAAGAAAATCTCGTTGGCCGATCTGATCGTGCTGGGCGGTTGCGCTGCTGTCGAGAAGGCCGCAAGAGATGCAGGGGTCGAAGCCAGCGTTCCTTTTACGCCGGGTCGCGTGGACACGACGCAAACACTTACCGATATAGAAATGACCGAATGGTTGAAGCCGGTTGTGGATGGATTTCGTAATTTTGTGGATGGGCACTTCAAGCAGGTTTCGCAAGGCGTAGCGCCTGAGGAATTCTTCCTCGACAAGGCAAATCTGATGACGCTGACCGCTCCGGAATGGACTGTTTTGACCGGTGGCTTACGCGTTCTGAACGTCAACCACGATGGATCGGATAGGGGAGTGTTCACCAGTAAAGTCGGCGTTCTCACCAACGACTTTTTTGTGAATCTGACCGACACCGACCTGGTGTGGGAAAAAACTGATGATGAGGCAATGCACTTCGCCCTTAAGAATCGCGAAACCGGTGCGACAAAGTTCACTGCGACGCGCAACGACCTGGTCTTCGGGTCAAACTCACAATTGCGTTCTATTGCAGATGTCTACGCCGGCAGCGACGGCCATCAACGCTTCATCAAAGACTTCATCAAAGTCTGGGACAAGGTGATGATGCTCGATCGCTACGACGTCAAGGGGCACAGGCGCTATGGGGCCATGACTGCCTGAACGAACCCGCGTCGAACTGATGTGTCGGGGCCGCTTGATTGGGCGGCGCCCGGCCAGGCTGATGACGATTCAAGACGTCGCTGCGCTACATGATTT
>JAYVEF010000126.1:0-4399 GCA_043748965.1 Burkholderiales bacterium | reverse complement strand
AGAGTTCTTTGCCCTGCAACTGCACAAAGTCTGCCAGCGCGCCGGCAACCGGCTGGGTATCACGATAGAACGCGGCTGACTGGTGCGGATTTTCGCCGTAACGCATCTCCTGCACTTTATCAAAATGCAGGTTCAGTACAGCAGGAAAATTGCCGCGCGTCGCGTGCTGTCGGTCCGCGCCCAAAGAGGTGAAGTAGTTGGTAATCGCACCATCGTATTGCGCGGTGTGCGCGAACACTTTTTTGGCAAGTCTGAATTTGGTTTCATGGCTGACTTCACCGCCCCCATTATTCAATTCAGCCAGCACGTCGGCGTAATCGGCGGGATCGCAGATCACCACCACATCATTGTGATTCTTGGCCGATGACCGCAGCATGGCCGGGCCACCGATATCGATATTTTCGATCGCGTCTTCCAACGTACACTGAGGTTTGGCCACCGTTTGCGCGAACGGATACAGATTGACCACCACCATGTCGATGGCAGGGATGCCGTGCTGCGCCAGTGCCGCCTGATGTTCCGGAAAATCCCGCCGCGCCAGAATCCCGCCATGCACTTTCGGATGCAGCGTCTTGACACGGCCATCGAGCATTTCCGGAAAGCCGGTGTAGTCGGCCACTTCAGTCACGGCGAGACCGTTTTCAGAGAGCAGTTTGGCGGTACCGCCGGTGGACAATAACTTGACGCCGAGTGCCGACAGGGCGCGCGCAAAATCGAGCACGCCGGTTTTATCGGAAACTGAAATCAGAGCTTGTTTGATCATGATGAGCGGAGCCGAAAAAGTAAAACGGTAGCAGGATAACCGGTGTGGATACGGTTGGGCGTCGATTCAGTGCGTCAGTATCAGGTGAGTGCTGGGTGCAGTATGGCGATGGTGCAGGCAACAGGTCTTCGCGGCGTCACGGCCCATCAAAGCAAACTATGCTGCTGCAACTTTTTGCGCAAGGTGTTGCGGTTGATGCCGAGCATTTCCGCGGCCAGTGATTGATTGCCTTCGGCACGCGTCATCACGGCTTCGAGGATCGGCAGCTCAACCGTAGACACCACCATTTCATAAACATTGGACGGATGCTGCTCACCGAGATCCCTGAAGTATTTTTCGAGGCTTTTTTTGACGACGTCCTGAATACTGTCTTTGCTCATGCTGTTCGGTCTTTGAACTTGTTATTTTTATCAATGAGGTGGTGGTGACTCAGGCCGCCAGCAGTGCAGGCAACAGCTGCGCATATTGTAACCGCTGACCCATCCGGCTCTGCGATTCAAAAAATTCCGCTACGGCGGCCAGTTGCTGTTGGCAATCCTCCAGCAAATTCATACGCTGCCGGAAGTTTTCGCCCCCAGCCAGATCGTGCACGTACCAGCCGATGTGCTTGCGCGCCGTCCGCACACCCAAATACTCTCCGTAGAACGCGTAGTGGGCGCGCAGGTGCTCGTCCATCAGTGCGGCGACTTCGGTTACCAGCGGCGGGGCCAGCGTCAAACCGGTCTGCAGATAGTGAACAATTTCGCGAAAAATCCACGGCCGTCCCTGTGCCGCGCGACCGATCATGATGGCGTCAGCCCCGGTCAGGGCGAGCACGTGACGGGCCTTTTCGGGGGTGGTGATATCGCCATTGGCGACCACTGGTATCGTCACCGCCTGCTTGACTGCGGCAATGGTCTGGTATTCAGCGGCCCCGCTGTAGCCGTCAGCCCGCGTGCGTCCATGCAGCGTCAGCATGGCGATCCCTGCGGACTGCGCCAAACGCGCTATCTGCAAGGCGTTGCGGTGCTGGCGATCCCAACCGGTACGAAACTTCAGCGTCACCGGCACATCGACCGCGGCTACGACTGCATCGAGAATGCGGGCAACCAGTTTTTCATCCTGCAGCAGGGCGGAACCGCACCAGCTATTGCAGACTTTTTTAACCGGACAACCCATGTTGATGTCGATGATCTGAGCGCCACGCTCGACATTGAAACGCGCGCAGTCGGCCAGCGTGGTGGGATCGGCGCCGGCGATTTGCACGGCGCGCGGCGCTATCTCGCCATCGTGGTTGATGCGGCGCGTGGTTTTTTCGGTCTGCCACAGTCGCGGATTGGAAGCGGCCATCTCGGACACCGCGTAGCCGGCACCGAGCTGCTTGCACAGCTGGCGGAATGGCCGATCGGTCACACCCGCCATCGGTGCGACAAATACGTTGTTGGCAAGCTGGTAGGGGCCGAGTTTCACGCAGACAGACTTTAAAATTCAATGCGCTATTTTAGCCCGAACCATCGCTGTGACTGCGACCACGCTGCGAGGTTTTACAATTGAATGCAGTGCTGCGCAACGCTGGGCGATGTTGCCGGGCCTGCCTATAAATTCAGCAGCCGTCGATTCTGCATGTGTTGTCTGGCCTGATAGATCATGTCGTCCAGACCGCTGTTCTGTACTGAATGAGTCGCGACGCCAATACTGACCGTCAGCCGAATCGACCAGTTTTTCACGCGTATGGTCTGACCGTGCAAGTACTCCAGCAGGGTCGCCGCGCGTGCGTTGGTCTGGGCCGCATCGTTGCCGGGCAGCACGTAAATAAATTCGACACCGGTCCAGCGACCGCCTTGCACGTCCTCCGGCAGGACCGCAGCCACCACACGAGCGAATTCGGCCAAAATCGCGTCGGCATCGAACCAGCCGTAGACATCGTTCAACTTGTCGAACCCTTCGACGCGGCACAGCATGATCGACAGCGACTGATTGACGAGTTCCGCATGTTCCATCGCCTTGGTCAACACGAACACGGTCTTGCGTCGGTTCATCAAGCCGGTCAATCCATCGGTATGGGTCTTGCGCGACAGCAGTTGCAGCATGCTGGCTTGGCGCAACAGTAATTCGGCGATATGGCAGAACGCCTGGAAGGGCGCCACTCCCAGATGCGAAAAATAATCGATATCGGCGGCATAAAACACCATTAGCCCGCAGCTGCCGCCCGGCTCTACGCGCAGCGGGATGGCCAATGCGCAGTTGGCAGTACAGGCATCGAGGTTATCGCGCCACGGTGCAAACAAGGTATGGAAATCCGCCGGCGCATCGAGGCTTTCCAGCGACGCCTGCGAATACGGCGAGCCAAAATCGAAGCAGGCTTCGGGTAATCGCCAGTCGTCGCAGTCTTCGGCGTATTCACCCGCGACAGTCATGGGCGGCACCGCCTGCCCTCGCTGTTCGCGCAGGCCGATCCAGACAAAGCGCAAATTGTCGGTATGGCCG
The DNA here is from genome assembly GCA_043748965.1 of Burkholderiales bacterium. Taxonomy (GTDB): domain Bacteria; phylum Pseudomonadota; class Gammaproteobacteria; order Burkholderiales; family Burkholderiaceae_D; genus Actimicrobium. The sequence continues at coordinate 1,170 of JAYVEF010000126.1, read as the reverse complement.
ATGAGCACTTCGCACAGATGGCGGACGTCGTCAGTGAGCTGACTCGATTGCGGCAACCGCTCCAGCACTTGATACAGGGCGCCGGCCAGCTTGCCGCGCTCGTCTTCGGTGCGCTGCTGGTTGAACAGAGTACGCGCCGTAGTCAGCAAGGTCGTACTTGGCGGTGCCGCAAAAAAATTGAATTTCATGATGCGCTACGCAGCAACCAGTGGGCGCCGCATAGGCACGGCGGGTGATCGGAAGTCGATAGCGAAGTATGTACCGGCTGGCTGCCAGAAACAAATTTTTGTTGCACGCGACGGACTGGCGGACAGGAGCCGCGCCCCACCCCCGGCCACCTATGCCAGTTCGTCCAGCGTCGGCTGTGTCAGATGACTGATATCGCCCCAACGCACTAGTGTCAGCCGATCCGCCTCCAGCACAAACCGGTTCACACCCGTGTTCATGATGTCGAAATCTCGTGGTCGGTCCAGCGCTATCTGTGCGGCCGCCCGGTACACACAATCGAGCACGCCGCCATGCGTGACGATGGCGATCTTTTTACCTGAATGCACCCGTGCATGCTCGATTACGCTGCGTAATGATCGCGCCGAAAATTCGCGCAGAGTTTCCGCCACGTGGACGCCAGCGGGGTAACGGGCATCAATGGCGCGCATTTTCCAGTCCTGCCACGCCTGCGGAAAATGACTCTCGATGTCGGCATACAACAGTCCTTCAAAAGCGCCGAAGCAGCGTTCGCGCAGATTGATGTCGACCAGCACCGCCATCCCACGCGGCGCGGCAATCGCTTGTGCGGTGTCGCGCGCGCGCTGCAGGTCGCTGGCGATGATCGCGTCGAACGCTTCGTTTTCCAACGCCTGCGCCAGTCGGTGCGCCTGCAGGGTGCCGTGGGCGTTGAGCGGGATATCCAGGTGACCCTGCAGCCGCGCGACAAAATTCCATGCAGTTTCACCATGCCGGATCAAAACAATTTCGGTCATCCGATGGTTACTCCTGCAGAGTGGGATTCAAGGTGTAAATGCCGACTACCTGCGCGCTGTCCAGAAGATGCGGTGCGAGCGCGGCGCGCACCTGCGTACCCGTGAAACTTCCTTCCAGCGGCAGTCGTTCGACATCCAGCGCATATAAGGTGAACACATAGCGATGAATTTCAGAATCGTTCCAGGGTGG
>JAYVEF010000125.1:0-13685 GCA_043748965.1 Burkholderiales bacterium | reverse complement strand
AGCAGCGCCAACGTTCTCATCTGGAATCGTTCATCAACCGCTTCAAGGCGCAGGCCAGCAAGGCACGCCAGGCGCAGAGCCGGATGAAGGCACTGGCCAAAATGGAAGAGCTAGCACCGCTGCGTGCGGCGGCCGAATTTTCCTTCGAGTTTCGTGAGCCTGCCAGTGCACCTAATCCGCTGCTGGTGATGGAACATGTGAATGCCGGCTACCGCATCGAAAGCGAAACCGACCATACCGTGGTGGAGAAAACGATCGTCTCGGGGATTAACTTTTCACTCCAGATCGGCCAGCGTATCGGGCTGTTGGGCGTCAACGGCGCCGGCAAATCCACCTTGATCAAAACCATCGCCGGTGAACTCGCGCCGTTGTCTGGCGATAGCCAGTTCGGCAAGGGCCTCGCGATCGGATATTTCGCCCAACATCAAGTTGAAATGCTGCGCCACGAGGAGTCGCCGTTATGGCACATGGGCCACATCGCGCCGACCGTGCGCGAACAGGAATTACGCAACTTTTTGGGTAGCTTCAATTTTAATGGCCCGATGGTCACCAGCAAGATTGCACCATTTTCAGGTGGTGAAAAGGCCCGGCTAGCGCTGGCGCTGATCGTCTGGCAGCGCCCTAACCTGTTGTTGCTGGATGAGCCGACCAACCATCTGGATCTGGAAACCCGCGAGGCGCTGACGCTGGCACTGGCACAGTTTGAAGGCACACTGGTTGTGGTGTCGCATGATCGCCATCTGCTGCGTGCCACCACGGATGAATTCATTATCGTTGCCGACGGCAAGCTGCAACCGTTCGACGGCGATCTGGACGATTACAAGGACTGGCTGTTCAAGACCAAGCTGGCCACCAAAACCAATGCCATCGGCACGCCACTGCCGACGGTCACGACCAAATCAGCCAGCGTGATCGCACCGGCGCCGACCGGCGACAAAAAAGATAAAAAGCGTGCCGGCGCCGAAGAGCGCCAAAAGCTCGCTGCGCGTAAAAAACCAATCGAAGCCAAGCTCAAGAAGCTCGAAGAACAAATCGCCAAACGTACGGCGCAAAAAGTGGTAACCGATGGGCGCCTGACGAACCCTGAAATGTATGACAGCGCCAATAAAAAGGAACTCAAAACTCTGCTGACCGACCAAAGTTTCTATGCAAAAGAAATCAGCCAGCTGGAAGCCGAATGGATCGAACAGCAGGAAGCGCTCGAACAGGTCGTCTGAACGACCATGACCAGCCAAGCCAACCTGCCGCTCACAGGGATCGTGATCCTGGATTTAAGCAGTTTGTTGCCAGGTCCGATGGCGACCCTGCAACTGGCCGATCTGGGCGCGCAGGTGACCAAGATCGAACCACCCGGCAATGGTGATCCGGCGCGTAATATCGGGCCTGCCGGCGGCCCGGAAGGGCCCTCGTACTTTTTTCAGATGATCAATCGAGGCAAGACTTTGTTGCGGCTGGATTTAAAAAATTCTGACCACCACGCCCAGTTTTTGCAGCAGGTCGAGACGGCTGACGTGATCATCGAAAGTTTTCGACCCGGCGTGATGGTGCGACTCGGGCTCGGCTGGCCGATACTGAAGGCGTGCAACCCCAATGTGGTGTTGTGTTCAATTTCGGGCTATGGTCAGGCCGGACCGATGGCGCATTTGGCAGGCCACGACATCAACTATCTGGCAAGTGCCGGCGTGCTGCAACAAATTGCAGGGGCCGACGGCAAACCGGTATTGCCGAATCTACAGATTGCCGATTTGCTCGGTGGTGCACAGGCCGCCGTGCAGGGAATCCTGGCAGCGCTGCTGGCGGTCAGGATGGGCGGCGCCGGACGACACGTTGACGTGTCGATGACGCACGCAAGCTTTAGCAGTAACGTGATGCCATTGGTGGCGGTGAAAAGTACCGGACAACCGGCGGCGCCGGCCACCGACCTGCTCACCGGTGGGGTCGCTTGCTACAACGTGTATTGCACTGCTGACGCGCGCTTTATTGCAGTCGGTGCGCTCGAACTGAAGTTTTGGGAAGTGTTCTGCGATGTTATCGCCCAGCCAGATCTGGCCGCGCGTCACTGGGCCCGCGGCCAAATACCGGGTGGTTTCGAGGCACACTGCGATATCGATCGACTCGGCGCGTTGTTCCGGACGCACCCGCTAGCCTATTGGACGGAAAAATTCGCCGGGGCCGATTGCTGTGTTTCGCCGGTGTTGCGGGCCGATGAAGCGGCGCGCTCCGCCTTGCTCTGTGGTGGTGCTGAGCGCGCCCCGGGCAATGCTGTGCGCTTCAATTTTTGAGCAGCGTCTGCCAACGGCATCCAACGCAGGCAGCCCAATAAAGAAGCTCGATTCGCTACCGGGTTGGCGCGTTCGCGCTCCTTGATATTGCCTGCGATGACGCTGCCCAGCACATCGTCCTGCGCCTTGTCCCTGTTACCGATCGATACCGGAGTCTTTTGGTACCAGGCATCTATTTTTCTATGTTTTATGTCTCTCGTCGATTCGCTACCGGTCTCCGTGCAACTGTCATCGTCGGGGGCGTTCTCAGGACTGGTCCCTGCCTGAACACTGGCTAACAATCTACCCATCAACGCCGCCGGGGCGCCGGCCCACGTGTCTCCGTATGTACCGTCGCTGGAAGCAATCTTCATCGGATCGGCGCTTGTCCGCTGTCGATTGCCGTTACTGCGCCGAGAAGCCGCCGCCTCTAGCCGCCGCACCAATCAGCGCCAAGATTTTTTGCCAACCACCTCAAATTTTCCAAAAAACAATAGAAGAACCAGCCGCATGGGAATAAAACGGCGATGTGATCGGTATTGCATGTGAAGGAAAGTATTTTTTCATCAACCGGTACTTCTTTTAGGAAATGCCACCATGGATCGTCGTCATTTTTTAGCACTGTCCGCTCTGGGTGGTGGCGTCGTGTTTGCTTCTGGTTTGGCTGGATGCGCCACAACTGTCGGAACATCGAGCGGAACCAGTGAATTCTATTTTGTTCAACTATCCGATGTTCACTGGGGTTACAAGGGCGCCGCCAACCCTGATGCTGCCACTACCTTGCAAAAGGCAGTGGCCAGTGTCAATGCATTGCCTGACCCGCCTGATTTCGTTGTCTTCACCGGTGATCTCACTCACACTACAGACGATCCCGCAGAGCGCCGCCGCCGCATGGTGGAATTCAAAATGATCGTCGCTGGTCTCAAGGTCAAAACCGTACGCTTCATGCCCGGCGAACACGATGCCTCGTTGGATCGCGGCGCCGCCTACAAGGAATTGTTTGGCGAGACCTACTACGCGTTTGACCACAAAGGCGTTCATTTCGTCGCTATTGACAACGTCTCAGACCCCGGTGCGAGTATCGGTGACGAGCAGTTGCAATGGTTGCAAGCGGACTTGGCGGCAAGAGACAAAGACGCGGCCATCGTGGTGCTGACTCACCGCCCTCTGTTTGATCTGGCTCCCAAATGGGACTGGGCTACGCGCGACGGCGCGAAGGCCCTGGCGTTGTTGATACCGTTTAAAAATGTCACTGTTTTTTACGGGCACATTCATCAGGAACACCATCAGATGACAAATCACATTGCACATCACTCGGCCAAGTCTCTGATTTTTGCCTTACCTGCACCGGGATCTCAGGAAAAGCGCACCCCAATAGCGTGGGATGCGACTGAACCTTACAAGGGCATAGGATTTCGCGAAGTCCAGGCGGAACCATTGTCAGCCAAATACAAAATCACTGAGCTACCCGTGGTACGTGCATGATGCTGCAAACTCGACGAACGCTACTTAAAAGTGTCTTAGGAACCGTTGGGGCCGGCAGCCTGGTTGCGTTGACCGGATGGCGCACATCGCATGCGATGGACGCACCGCGTATCATCGCAGTGACAGCGCGCCGTTTTAGTTTTGCGCCAAACGAAATCACTGCTAAAGCTGGGGAGCGGATAGTGCTGGAAGTCAAATCGGTGGACTTCCCGCATGGCATGAATTTTCCTGATTTTAAAATTCGCGCCGACCTCGTCCCTGGTCGAATAACTCGCATTGAGTTGCCCGCGCAACGAGCGGGTATTTATGAGTTCGTGTGCGACAACTTTTGCGGCGACGGGCACGAGGAGATGCATGGCAAGTTGGTTGTCACGGGCTAGGCTGCCTCTCAGCGAAGCGCGCAGTTTCGATTCCTTGGTGCTTCCGCATCTGGACGCTGGGTACAACCTGGCGCGCTGGCTGCTGGGCGACGATGCCAGTGCAGAAGATGCTGTGCAAGAAGCGGCAATGCGAGCGTTTCGTTACTTCGACTCGGTACGCGGCGACGACGCGCGCGCTTGGTTTTTTGGAATCATTCGCAATACCTGTTTTACTCATTTAGGTCGAAACAACGCCTTGATGGAGCAAACCGGGCTCGACGACGCTGAGATCGAGCTTTTGCAAGTCGCCATCGGTGATGTAGGCCCCGATCCGGCACAAACTTTCGACCGGGTATGCGAACGCACTCGGGTCGATGCAGCGATCCGCGCACTACCGCCACCTTGGCGTGAAGTGATTGTGCTGCGGGAGTTGGAACACTTGGACTACATTGAAATTGCCAAAGTAGCCGAGATACCTGTTGGAACCGTGATGTCACGACTGTCCAGAGCGCGGGCTCGACTGCGTCTCGCGCTTGCAGAAAACGGCGTGGATTAGCGAGGTAGCAATGAAGAATACAGAGAATAGTAATTTGGACAACGATAACCAGCTTGGTGATCATTTACGTACGCACGCGTCCCGCTTTGAAGCCAGCCAGAACCTGCGTGACCGTATTCGAACACAATCGCCTTCAAAGGCTACGACGCGAGCATTTTCAAACCAGTCGAGATTATTTGGGAAGTACGTATTTTCCTGGCCTAGTGCCAGCGCGGGCCTGATTGGTGGCGTGATATTTACGCTAGTATTAGTCTTCAGCGTAGGTCCGCAAATCGAAGCGCTCGTATTACAGCCGTCACTGGAAAATACACTGGTTTCAAGGCACGTGTATTCGATGGACCAAGGGCGACTGTTTGAAGTTGCGTCAAGCGACAGGCACGCCGTCAAACCGTGGTTTCAGGGCAAACTCGACTTTTCGCCACCCGTGCCTGACTTGGCATCAGCCGGCTTTAACTTGCGTGGTGGTCGTGTCGATCACATCGACGGCAGGGCAGTTGCCGCGCTGGCTTACATGCACAAACTTCATATCGTCAATGTCTTTGTTTGGCCAAGCGACAAAACACAATCGCCGCAGCCGTCTGCTCGGAGGGGCTTTAACCTGCTCCATTGGGACGACGGAACAATGCAAATTTGGCTGGTGTCTGACGTGGAAGCGACGGAGCTAAATCGATTTGGCCAAGCTTGGCGTGCGCAAATTTCAAGCCCTTCTTTGACGCGTCATTGACCAACGAACTAACATCGGTGCGTCAATCAAATGTCTCATCGGGCTCAGTGCTGACTGCACGTTAGGGAATCGACTGCATTCGCGTCAAAATTGAATAATGATTATGTGAATTAATATCAACGGCCAAGGGCAATTGATTGCGCCGAAAAAGCTCATTGACCTGCAAGACCGCCTCCTCGCGATTTTGTTCAACGCCGCAAAAAAAAACCAGCATCGGTAGCAATTCCAGACATCCGGCAAAGCCATGGGCGCCACGGTGCGCCGGTTCGGTCGCACCGGCCAAGTCTTGGTCGAAGCCCGGCAAAGCGACGGGCCGTTTTTTGCAGGCAAGGACGTCATGTGTCGGCAAGCCTACACCGAAAGCGTCAGCGATACGCAAAAACTCGCGCCGCCACCGCACTTGATTTACTGCATCGCATCGGCGAACGCTGAGCCACACAACGCGACATGAACGGCAACAGCGTCCGCAAGGTGCCTTGCCGATGCGCCTACCGGCTTCACCCAGCCTAGCTGGCAGGCGTTGACGATAACCGACACCGGTATCTTTCAGGACTGCACGGCGGCTTCTTGCAGCACGCGCTACACTGCGGCTTTATACTTGCAGCGAGCCTCGTTTGAAACACGCAATCACCATCATCGGCGCCGGTCAGGTCGGCAAAACCCTCGGCCACCTGCTGCATCGGTTGGCAGAGGTAACGATTCTGGATGTCGTCACTCGCTCGTTGGCGGGCGCACGCAGCGCTGTCAATTTTATCGGCGCCGGCCATCCCTGCGACAGCATTGCACAGATACAGCGCGCAACGATCTTTTTGATCGCCGTACCAGACGACCAGATCACGGCGTGTTGTGACGCGCTGGCACGCACTGGCCGGCTCGGTAACGGGGTCGTTGTCCTGCATTGCAGTGGCGCCCTCGCTTCCAGCGCACTGCATGGCGCGACCAGTCAGGGCGCTTCGGTGGCCAGCATCCATCCGATTCGCAGCTTTGCCGATCCATCAATTGTCGCCGCCAGTTTCGCTGGTACTTTTTGCGGAGTGGAAGGCGACCCGGTCGCGCTGGCATTGGTAGGCCCCTTGTTCGAAGCAATGGGCGGGCGGCTGGTGCAAATCCGTACAGACGCCAAAACCGTTTACCACGCCGCCGCCGTGTTCGCCTCGAATTACGTGGTCAGCCTGATGTCAGTAGCGCAGCAGGCCTACGTAGCGGCCGGGATTGCGCCCGATGTCGCGATGGCGATGCTTGCACCGCTGACGCGAGAGACTCTCGACAATGTCGTGCGGCGTGGACCTGCGATGGCACTGACAGGCCCGATTGTGCGTGGCGACGATGCTACTGTCGTACGCCAGCAGCAGGCCCTGCGACTTTGGGATGCCGATGTGGGCGATCTGTATGCTGCGTTGGCAGATGCGACGCGGCGCCTGGCCGCCCGCCGCACCAAAACGTCATGATGGCACTTGACATCAGCGACGACCTGTCTCTACCACTTAACGAAATCGAGCTCACAGCGATCCGCGCACAAGGGCCCGGCGGACAAAACGTTAACAAGGTCGCCACAGCAATGCACCTGCGCTTCGACATCGCAGCGTCATCGCTGCCAGAATTTTGTCGCTTGCGCCTGCTGGCGTTAAACGATCACCGCATCACCCGCGACGGTGTGGTGGTGATCAAGGCACAGCACGGGCGTAGTCAGGCGCAGAGCAAAGCGGAAGCGTTGAGGCGCCTGCAGGAACTGATCCAGAGTGTACTGGTGACGCCAGAGATGCGCCGTCCGACTCGACCAACGCGCAATTCGCAACGCAAACGTATGGATCGCAAAAGCAGCCACGGCGCATTGAAGGCTTTGCGTGGAAAAGTAACCGACTGAGGAGGAAATTTCATGACCGATCAGGAAAGATTACAACGCAACACTGAACGCCTGCAAGAGCTCGATCCGCTGTTTGCGATACGCGTCAAGAGCGTACTCGATGGCTTGGAAGCACGCGCACTGCGGCCGAGGATTCAGGATGCCTGGCGTTCGCCTGCGGCCCAAATGCAGGCCTACTTGGGCGGATTTTCCAGACTCCGGTTTGGTTTTCACAATGTCACGAACGCTGACGGCAAGCCGGCCGCCCTCGCCGCAGATATTCTCGACGATGACGCGCCAACCGCGCCTGCGAGTTTTTTTTTACTGCAACTGGCGGCGCTTGCCGAACAAGCCGGTTTGCGAAGCGGAATTCGCTGGGGCCTGCTACTGACGTTTGCGCGTGCTATCGACCGAGCGATCGCTGCGCAGGACTGGCACGCCGGTGTCAAGATTGGCTGGGATCCCACCCATATCGAAACCCAGGCGGTCACAGTCGCGCAGGCGCGCAGCGGACAGCGTCCCACCAATTGACGGTGTGCTATTGCGTAACTGACCTGCGCCGTACGCCCAGATTGCAGGGCAACATGGATCGACGTCGTCGTGCTGGTGCTATATAGGGTGCAGTGCCCAAGGGTGCATTTGGGCGTGACATCGGTCGCTACAGCGTACGGCCGCGGCGCGGCGCCGGCACGCAATCAAGACGGTGGACGGGTCATAGCAGTGCACGGTGACGATAAAGCAGGCGCTGGCGGGTCGGCCCGACCTCGATTCCAGCGCGGGAAATCCGCGTTCGATGTTAGCCAATGGCTTACGCCATTTCGCGACTTCGCCGGGCATCGGGCCGCTGGTGTCGGTAATCGGCAGCTTGGTGCGCTTCATTGGAGCGTGTTGTGCAGCAATTGCCGGTGGTCGATCTCTTGAGGAGTGTGGAGGCCAGCGCCCTCTCGAGGCGAGCGCAGCCTCGCGGAACACCGCCGCCGGTGCGCCAGCACGCAGACGAGTGCCGACACAAATGGGCAGAGAGTCTCCGTGGTTCTAGTGGACCCACTTTTGAGTAGCGCACCAGCAGGCGACCCGGTTGCCAAGCAAGAATCAATGCATGATTCGCGCTTCACGAACGGGCTGCGTCGCCCCGAAATTGCACGAGCACTCGCTCGACATCTTCACGCGGCATCATGGCAACGCCGACCGCTACCAGTTTTTACGACTATAGATGTCCTGCCCGGCTTCATTGATCTGACGGCGAAGTGCGCGGCGCTCCTCTGGGGTCATGCGGCCCGGCCTTCTGGGCAGCTCAGGTTTCACTTCTGCGCTGGCCGGACCCTGCTGAGCAGTTTGGCGATCTTGCTGAGCGGCTTGGTGATCTTGCTGGGCAGCGCGTTCGTGCGTGCGCTGTTCCATGCGCGCCTCACGGCGTTCGGCGCGATCATTACGCTCGCCATGTTCGCCATGTTCGCCAGCCTGCGCACAATTGAGGTTAAGCGCAAGTATCATGGCAATACCTGCAACCCTTGAAAATACGTTCAATTTAGGATTCATACGAGCACTCCCGAAGCTGGCGACGCACCGCGCCGCACTCACAACAAAGTCTATGACGCTTTGCGCAAAAGCCGCAGGGGTATTCCGTAAAGTGTGTAATATTTTGTAATGCTTTGAGTCAAGATGTCGTCCCAGCGACTTTCTGAAGTTACCATATCACGATGAGCACACTTACCACTTCAAGCGCGGCCACAGCCGGACCGCAGCCAAAGATTCTGGTCGTCGATGATGATATTCGATTGCGCGATCTGTTGCGACGCTATCTTGCCGAGCAGGGCTTCAATGTCGTCACCGCAGAAAACGCACAAACCATGAACAAGCTCTGGCTGCGGGAACGCTATGACCTGCTGGTGCTAGACCTGATGTTGCCGGGCGAAGATGGATTGTCGATTTGTCGTCGCCTGCGCGGTGCCGGCGACCTGACACCCATCATCATGCTGACCGCCAAGGGCGAAGACGTCGACCGTATCGTCGGTCTTGAAATGGGCGCTGACGACTACCTACCCAAACCATTCAATCCGCGCGAGTTGGTGGCCCGGATCGGCGCGGTGCTGCGTCGCAAGGCCCCGGATGAAATCCCGGGCGCCCCATCGGAGCGCCCGCAATCTTTCGAGTTCGGCGAATTCGTGCTCGATCTGGGCACCCGCACGCTTAAAAAAAGCGGGGTAAGCGTAGCACTCACGACCGGCGAATTTTCGGTGCTGAAAGTATTTGCCCGCCATGCCCGCCAACCGCTCTCGCGTGAGAAATTAATGGAGCTGGCACGCGGGCGTGAATACGAAGTCTACGACCGCAGCCTGGATGTTCAGATATCGCGGCTGCGGAAGCTCATCGAACCCGATCCTTCCAGCCCGCTTTACATTCAGACCGTATGGGGTTTGGGTTACGTGTTCATCCCCGAAGGCCAGCCGCGTTAAGCGCTGCGCTCGCCACTGGTGTCGCCCTCGCCGCCCCTGTCTAGTTTGCAACGCCGCCAGCGCCCCCTGAAAGCGCGCCTGGCGTGGCTGCGTAGCGGCCTGTTCTGGCGCACATTCGTACTACTGGCTTTTCTGATCATGGCCAGCATGGGAATCTGGGTCGCCAGTCTGCGCATAGTCGAACGCGCACCGCGCGCCGAACAGCTGGCCAATCAGATCATTTCCGTGGTCACCATCACGCGTGCCGCGTTGACCCATTCTGCTCCGGATCTGCGCTCCGAACTGCTGTTCGATCTGGCCAGTAACGAAGGCGTACGCATTTATCCACTGGAAGAAACCGACCGGATAGAACCCCCGCGTGAAAGCAGTTTGATGCCGCTGCTGCAGGACCGCGTGCGCAACCGGCTCGGGGCAGACACACGTTTTGCAGGCAAGGTCAATGACATCGCCGGGTTCTACGTCAGCTTCAAGATCGACGACGACGCCTACTGGTTGATGCTCGATCGCGAACGACTTGATCGTGCTAACAGTGTTCAGTGGCTCGGCTGGGCAGCTGTGACGCTGTTGCTGGCATTGCTCGGTGCAGTCTTCATTTCACGTTTGATCAACCAGCCACTGGCGCGCCTGACGGCTGCAGCGCGGGCGATTGCGAAAGGCCGCCAGCTCGATCCCCTGCCTGAGCGCGGCCCGATTGAAATCATGGAGGCCAATCGCAGTTTCAACCAGATGGTGGACGACCTGAACCGGATCGAATCGGATCGCGCGGTGATTCTGGCGGGGATCTCCCATGACCTGCGCACGCCGATTTCACGGATGTTGCTGGAAGTGGAAATGGCCAACCTGCCCGACGATGCGCGGCTGGGCATGCAATCCGATCTGGCACAGATGGACGGTATCATCGGCCAATTTCTGGATTACGCGAAGCCGACCGATGTTGCCAATTTTAGCCGCGTCGAACTGTCACTGCTATTGGGCCAAACCGCGCAGGAAGCCGAACGCTTGCCGGATGTGCGGGTGACCACCCATCTCGATCCGCACGTAGCAGTGATGGGTAACCCGATCGAACTCCAGCGCGTGGTCAACAACCTGATCGAAAACGCGCGCCGCTACGGCAAAACACCCGGTAGCACCATGACCGAGATTGATCTGGTCTGCTGCGTCGAAAGCGGCAAGGTGGTAATAGAAGTGGGTGACCATGGTGAGGGTATCCCGAACGCTGACATGGATCGCCTGCGCCGCCCGTTTACGCGACTCGATACCGCACGTGGACAGGCAAATGGCGCCGGACTGGGACTTGCAATTGTCGAGCGCGTGGTCAAACGTCACGGCGGCGTACTGCAAATGCGCAATCGCCACGATCACGGGCTGGTGATCGAAATCAGCCTGCCCTCGGCGTGAGCCCGGCATCGGTCAATACCAGTACCGATATCCGAACCACAAGTAGTTTTCATGACCCATTTCTTTGCGACTTCCGAGCAGCGCGAAGCGCTTTATGGCGTCCCCCACCAATGCTCCGTTCTAAAGCAGGTCGACCTCATCGACGCAGTTTGCCGTCGCTTCGTTGCGGGGTCGCCTTTGATGCGCTTTGCCACCAGTGGTGTCGACGCAATGGATTGCTCGCCGCGGCGCGATCAACCCGGCTTTGTCGTGGTGCTGGATGACCATACGCTACTGGCCGGCTTCGTAGCGATATTTCCAGCCTATGTCATGGCGGGCAGGCGCCGACACTGGCCGCTGGCAGAAAGTATCGGCTGGCGGATTTTTACCCTCGCCAGCATCGTGTTCATTGCCGGCGAATCCTGGCTCGACATCATCTGCCCGCTGACTACACTGGAGATGGTACTGCGTCAGTAGGCCGCCATGGAGACATACCAGCGAAGTTTCATCGCGTACTGGTTGCGGAGGCTGTTGTTCTATCAGGCGCCGGGGAGTTGGTGCACCGCTGGGTATTCGATTTTTGCCCTTGCGGTGATGGCGATGTGGTGGTGGTTTCCGCCACGTTCGCCATCGCACAAAAAACCTAGTAAGACTGCGTAGACGCGGATCAGTGCGCATCATCGATCGAAAGCAGGCTATCGAGTTGGCGCAAAGCGCCGATTCGCGTAGGGGCTTATCATGCCGGGATTCCGTTGCTACTCTAATCGTGTATCGACCACGCGATTGTCGCGGCCGGCCCCTACTCAATCCGACTGAAAGAATTTCCATGCAAAATTTTGATTTCTACAATCCTACACATATCCTGTTTGGCAAGGGTCGCATCGCCGACCTGACCAAAGTTGTCCCCGCTGATGCGCGCGTGCTGCTGCTGTTTGGCGGCGGCAGTATTAAACATAACGGTGTACTGGACGAAGTCCACGCGGCGCTGGCCGGACGCACATTTCTTGAATTTTCTGGTATCGAACCGAATCCGAGCTACGAAAATCTGATGCAGGCGGTCGAACTTGTACGCGCCGAAAAGATTGATTTTCTGCTGGCAGTGGGCGGTGGATCGGTCATCGACGGCGCCAAATTTATCGCCGCCGCGGCGCACTTCGAAGGCGATCCATGGTCGATCCTCGAAAAGCGCGGCGCCAATATTACCAGCGCACTGCCGTTCGGTGCAGTGCTCACATTGCCGGCGACCGGGTCCGAAATGAACAACGGCTCGGTCGTTACGCGCAAATCGCTGAAAGCCAAAATAGCTTTTTCAAGCAAGTATTGCTACCCGAAGTTTTCGATTCTTGACCCCACCAAAACCTTTACCCTGCCGACCCGCCAGGTCGGCAACGGCGTGGTCGACGCATTTGCCCACGTAATGGAACAGTACATGACCTACCCGGCCGACGCACCGGTGCAAGACCGTTTCGCCGAAGGCATTCTGCAGACCTTGATCGAAGAAGGCCCGAAGGCCCTCACCGAACCGAACAACTACGAAGTCCGCGCCAACATCATGTGGTGCGCGACACTGGCATTGAACGGTCTGATCGGCGCCGGCGTGCCGCAGGACTGGGCGACGCACATGGTCGGACACGAACTAACCGCGTTATACGATCTGGATCATGCCCAAACCCTGGCGATTGTCCTGCCCGGCATGCTTAAAATCCGTAAGGAAAGCAAGCGCGCCAAATTACTGCAATATGCCGCGCGGGTCTGGGGTCTGGTGGACGGCGATGAGGATGCGCGCATCGACGCCGCGATCGCGAAGACGCAAGGCTTCTTCGAACAGATGGGCGTGAAGACGCGGCTGGGCGATTACGGTTTGAAAGCGGACAACATCGCGACGATTTTGACCCAGCTGGAAGCACACCGGATGGTGACGCTGGGTGAGCACCGGGATGTGACGCTGGAGGTAAGTCGGAAGGTCCTTGAAGCGAGTCTGTAGCCGACGATTGCAGTTGCGCCGGCGCGACGTGGTCAAACTCGGCGTGACTGCATGTCGATGCGGTGTGGGCATACGAATCAATGGCGGGTCTCAGCGGCCCCCAAACGATGAACTGACGCACTTTTTGGTGCCCCGGTCTCAAAGGCTGCGGGTAGCCTTAACACGCCGCGTCAAAACACTAACGCCGGCGATCGAGCCAAAATGCACGCCGGAGAGCTAGGCCGTATTTGAGGAGCGTGTCGGCTTGAGATGCAAATCCTTATCCAGGACACTCGCGTCTCGCGAACTTGTGATCACGGTATCGAATACCTCCATGGCACGTCATCTTTGAAATCAATCATAAATTTAAAAGTAAGCCCAATTAGATTGCTGTCGCCAGAGGAGAAGCTAGTTCAAGTTGCCAAGTGCTGACACCGCGCTTGAAGCCAAGAGATTGATAGATGTGGATTGCCACATCGTCAGGATCAGCAACCATGACTAAAGTAGAGAGGCCCATCTTCTCAAATCCATAGCTGCAGACCGCGTCGACAAGCGCAGTGCATAGACCTTGCCGGCGCCAATCGGGATGTGTTGTGACGATTTGAAACCGTCCAATATGGTCAGCATCTTCAGGCCCACGAAATAGACCGCAAGATGCCGC